>JALRAZ010000207.1 GCA_023257935.1 Verrucomicrobiota bacterium | reverse complement strand
ATGCGACCCAGGCCGAGGACATCACTTCGGAGACCTTTGTCAGGGCATGGGCGCAACGCAGCCGGCTTCGGACCGAAACCCTGAAGGGATACCTGTTTGCGATCGCCCGCAATCTCTTCCTCAAACAGCGGGCTCGGTCCGACAGGCATGATGGATAGATTCGAGCCATCAAGAGTCTCAATGTCCTTGCGTTGAATGACGTGTTTCTGTCCCGTGAGGTCGAGGATTTCCACCGTCGTCCGGGTCTCGGCTTCCAGGCGTCCGGAATAGCTGTTGCCGTCCTTGGTTGAAACACTCCAGAGTCGGTAATTGGCTTCGACCGATCGGTTGGGGTCCATGATTTCCAGCAAGATGTCGGCGCGATCTCTGGAACCGATACCGGTGAGTTCGGGGCCTACAGCGCCTCCCTTACCATCGATCTTGTGGCAGATGGCGCAGCTGGTCTCGAAGACTTCCTGACCCCGTTTGGCATCCCCTTTTTCCTGTGCCAGTGGTAGGAAGTCCTTCACGATTTGCTGCCTGTCGGATGATATGGTTGCATCGGCATCGGCCAGCCGCCTGGCAAATCCCGCAACACGTCGGTTTGGGTGTGCCCTGAGCTGTGACCAGTATTCAGGGGAGACATCCGAACGTTGCATGGATCCATCTGATATGGCGTCCAAGAGCACCAAGGCCCATTCCGGGCGTCTCAGCAGCGTGGCAACGGCTGAGCGTTGCACCGCTGGCGTGTAGCTTGGCCAGGCTTTCAGGATGGCTTCGGCCGTGCCGACGTCCTGGCTTTTCTGAAGGGCTGTCAACATGCCGGCCGAAAGAGTGGGGGAGCCCAGTTGTTGGATCTGACTGAGAATGAGTTCAATGACCTCGGGTTCATCTTGCAAGACCAGCCATCGTCCTGCGGCATCCATGCGCGCCTGTTCGGCTGCGTTATCATTGGTTAGTGTGGATTTCAGAGAGCCAACGATTGTTTCCAGACGCCCTCCGAATAGACCTTCTACATTCCAACGCCTGCCCAAGCTCAGGAGGCGGTCCTGAACGTCGATGGACAAATCATCCATGAGGCTTTCGAGTCGGCGGCGGTCCCTTCGGCTGAGACTGGGTGAAGACTCTTCGGGCCAACCGCTGAGCAAACCATCCAGCACCACTGCTGAGAGTTCCGGGGAGGCCTTGGTGAGGGACTGGAGGACTGCGACAATGCTCTCCACCGGACCCCTCGCAGCGTAATGACTGGTGACCTGAGAGAGAACCTGATTCACGCCATCAGAGAGCGATTCATTCTGATTGCCCGAGCCAAGGAATGCCTGCAGGAAGCCTGCGTCGTGCGTGGCTGCAGCGGCGGTGGCTGCGTCCATGATCCAGCGCTCCTGAGTGTTCTCAGGATTTTGGATGGCACCCAAAATGGCTTTGGCTGCCCCCTCATCAGCTGGCATTTCAGCTAAAGTGAGCAGGGTGGCCAGGCGCACTTGAGCCTCTTCATCCGATGCCAGGTCAGCTCGAAGGATGGCCTTGAGCATAAGGTTCGATTTGGGTGCCACCATGACCGCCGCCCTTCGGACGCCAGCTGATGGATGGGTCAAAGCGGTGGTGATGGATCGCTCAACGGATCTTGAGGGTTGATCCAACGCGCCTAATCCTTTGAGGGTCCAGAGTGCATGGATAGCCGCTGGATTCAGCCCAAGGGTATCGACTTGAGTGTCTCCGATTATTTTCAACAGTTCAGGAACCACATCTTGCTGCCCTCGTTCCACCAACATTCGCTGGGCGTGGAGACGCCAGAGTTTGTTGTCATTGGCAAGGGCCTGTATCAGAGAGTCAGGATCCTCGCGTTTGAGAACGGGTTGTGCTGACGGGGTGCCTTCGCGATGCACAACCCGATAGATGCGGCCATGGGTCTTGTCGCGTAGTGAGGTGGCATAGGCGTTGCCCTTACCTGTCTCAAAACCGATAGGAGTCGGGTTGTGTTGAACAATGTAATTGTACCAATCAACCACCCAAAGGGCGCCGTCTGGACCGACCTCGCCGTAGATCGGAGCTGTCCATTCATCATCACTGGCCAGCATGTTGTGAGCGTTATGGGCATGGTAATCAGCGCCTTTGGCCTCAAGTAGAAAAAGACCCAAGAGATGGCCAGTAGGCTCGGCCACGAACTGAGCTCGATTCCAGAAGGGTTCAGGAAAGCTGCGGGCGGTGTAGAGTGCGCTGCCGGATCCCGCGGTGTATTTCCCATGCCAGTCAACTTGCCGAACTTTTTCCGTAATAGGGTAAAAGTTCTGGCTGCTGGCGATCGACTCCAGGCGGGCGGCTGACCAACCCTTGACGGCCTCATAGTAGCGGTTGGGAATGGGCATGTACATGCTGGCATTCCCATTGGCGGTGGATCCAATCACGATGTTTTCCTCCGTGAAGTCCAGCCCCCAGGTGTTGTTGTTGCTTGAACGGATGAATTCCAGTTCGGATCCGTCTGGTTTGAAACGAAAAATACCCTGGCCGAATCGTAGTTCTTTGCCGCCTACGGTACCTCGAAACCCTGAATAACCGACCACCCCCCAGATCCAGTTGTCAAAGCCGTAGCGCAAATTACTGACCGTGGCGTGCGTATCCTGAGTGCCCCAACCGGTGATGAGGGTCTGGCGCACATCTGCTTCATCATCACCATTGGTGTCGCGCAGCCATTCCATTTTGCCGCTATGCACCACGATCACGCCATCCCCGTGAAACACGAAGCTTGTGGGGATACTCAGTTTGTCAGCAAAAATTTTGGCATGGTCCATCTTGCCATCCCCATCGGTGTCTTCGAGGATCTTCAAGCGATCACGACCCGCTCCCTCGGGCTGGAGCTGGTTGGGGTAGTCGACCGATTCGGCGATCCACAGGCGCCCACGATGATCAAAGGCTAACCACAGGGGTTTGATGATGTCTGGTTCGGAAGCGAAGAGATCGATCTCAAAGGCGGGAAAGGTGACCAAGTGCTTCTGAGAATCTTCCGGACTCAAGGGCTTTTGCATCGTGCGGATGGGGTCGCCTTGTGTGCCCCATCGTGCCCCAGCTGTGTAATTGGGAAGCCGGTCTGGTGCTTCCATGTATTGGAAAGCTGGCAGGCCTCGGTTTGGTTCAAACTGGGTGTTGGCGTAATCGGCCCCGCCTAGGCGGGTCACAGCACCTAAGATCAGCGCGGTCAGGGCCGTGTCATGGAGGATGTGTCGTGGAGATTTCATGTCCAAATACTTGCTTTAAAGTTGGTTAAAACATACAGGCTGTCGGTTCAAGGAGGAATAACTTTCTTGCAAATAAGCGATGACGGTCTCGTAATTCGTGACTTGTTGCATGGTTCCAAAACCACATCCATGATCCATGATGAAGATAAATTTCTTAAAAACATGCTTTTTGGCACTGACAGCTCAGCTGTCTTTTTTCACCACGGGAGCCATTTCATCGATTCAAGCACAAACCGATTCATTGGATGAAGCCGGTTACATTCATCAGTGGCTGATGTTGGCACCTGTTTCCCTGGAAGAAGAGGAGAGCGGTAGCGAGGCCATTGTTTTTCCCATTATTCGACGAGAAAAGGATCTCCAACCCCAATCTGGCGACTCGGTGACTATCGCCGGTCAAACCCACCAGTGGGTAGCCAAGCGTGCCGATGAGGTGGTGTTTGACTTCAACAAGGTGCTTGGAGGGAACCACGATCATGCAGCGGGCTATCTGGCGGTGTATGTGCACGCTCCAAAGGCCATGGAAAACATCACCCTTCTAGCCGGGGGGAATGATCAGGCGCGCATCTACCTCAATGGTGAGGCCGTCTCGACTTCCTTCGAAGCTCGCGCCCTGACTCGAGACAGCGATGTGGCCCGTGGACTCACCCTGCGCAAGGGGTTCAATACCCTCATTCTCAAGGTGGTCAATGAAGTGGGGAATTGGCAAGGATGCCTGCGGGTATTGGACGCCGATGGGAAGCCACCTGAAGGGGTGAGCCTCAAACTTGCCAATCGCTAGGGGCCCTACCCACAAACCAGGCTGCGTGCTTAGTTTGTAATGTAAGGGCTGCTCCCCATGGCGCGCCACAGTGGCTCCCCATGGCTTAAGTCATCCTTAGGGTGCCGGGAAACCCGCCAAAAGGGCAGTGAGTTTCTTGCGGGCAGCAGCGGTTTCTGGAGTGTCCCTTGAGGCTGGGATGGCGACTTCGTGAAAAGGATCCCTTCGCATGT
>JALRAZ010000198.1 GCA_023257935.1 Verrucomicrobiota bacterium | reverse complement strand
CGGTCCACAGGGCTGGCGAGCGTCGAAGAGTTGTCGGCCCAGTTCGGCGTGACCGCGTCGACGATCCGCCGCGACCTGAGCCTGCTGACCGAAGAGGGACTGATCGCGCGCACCTACGGAGGTGCGATCGCGCTCGGGCGGCAGCCGGAGTCCTCGATCCGGCAACGGGCGATGCAGGGATTCGACGCCAAGCACGCCATCGCCAAGTGGGCGGCCGAGCAGGTGCAACCCGGCGAGACCATCCTGCTCGATGCGGGCACCACGGTGGGGGCGATGGGCGATTACCTGCGCACCGTCGCCGATCTCACGGTGGTGACCGCTGGTCTCACCGCTCTCGAAGCCCTTGCCGACGCTGACGCAGTCCGCGTCGAGTGCATCGGCGGCACTCTGCGGCACCTCAGCCAGGGTTTCGTCGGCCCGTTGGCCGAGGCGACGCTGGAGCGGCTGACGTTCGATCGCGCCTTCCTGGGCGCAGACGCGGTCAACTCGGAACTGGGGATTTGCGAAGCGGAGCTGGAACAGACTCGGCTCAAGGAACTGATGATGCAGCGCGCGGAGACGGTCTACGTGCTGGCCCACGCAGAGAAGCTGGGGCGCAGGCCATTTCACGCGTGGGCGCCGATTCCGGCCGGCGCCACCCTGGTGACCGACTCCGACGTCACCGAGGACCAGATCCGTTCGTTCGAAAAGGCTTCGCTGACCGTCGCGGTGGCGCCCCAGCTCATGGACCCGGCGGTCAGACCCGCGACGTGATCCGCGGACCGCGATGGCTCACGTGCGTGTCTGCGGTCGGGCCCTGACACTTCGACATCGAAGACAAGGAAGATGATGCCGTAAATGTAGTATTCAATTTTGAGAGGAAGCCATTGATATGGCGCCGTTTCCAAACCACATTCATACACCGCATGTTTGACTGGATCCGGACGAGCCGTGCGATGCCATCGAGTCCAGAGACGGGCTAGGAGGATCGGAACGAGCCCCATCATGAGGGCTGAGATGGCAAAAACGGCTAGCAGTAAGTAGGGGTTTTCGGGGGTGCCAGAGGCCATCTTTCAGAGGGAGCGGATGGAAGTTCAGTTGTTGGCCGGTGGTTGCCTGCGGACCAGCCCGACAGATTGAGCGATATCGTCGAACTCTTCGCCGGAGACGTTATCGAGATTCTTCCCTTTTCTGGCTAGTTTTTCGTTAATCTTAACAGCTTTTTCCACCATGCAATCATGGGTTTCTTCGCTGCCGCCGACTAGGGCAAAATTCTCGCCTCGTGTGATGCGCTTGTGGCCATCTGAATCAAGACCCAGCCCAAGCATCATCGCCTTGGACTTCTTGCCACCTTGATTTTGTGAACCAGACATACGATTTAAGTTAACGGCTTGCAGAGATTGTGCAATGCCCAATCATCAAATAAATGAACCCACTGGGGCTTCAGGATGGCCGATGGGTTGGGGGCGAGGAACTCAGGGAGGCCCCCCACTCATTAAGTGAAACTTCCTCTTGATGGTCTTCCCCCAAGATGATGGCTCTTGCTGCCCCTACTAGGTAAAAGGATCCCGTGGCAAGGATTGGTTGCGTGGACTCCTCAATAGCCCGCTCCAGGGCTTCGCCGGGTGACTCACAACAGATGACCTGGGGGCCCCCTGCAGTTGGGTACAGCTTGGTTAAATAAGATGCCATCTCGGTGGGTTCAACGGCACGATCGCTCAAAGCGCGAGTCAAAAAAATCCGTTCAGCAAGTGGGGATAGTTTCCTGAGGCCTCCCATCCAGTCCTTATCATCAAGGCTAGCGAAAACCAGACTCAGGTGACCTATGTTCCAAGGGGAAGTCTCCAGAAGGGTGGCATGCAGGGTTTGAAAGGCGTCTTCATTGTGGGCTACATCCAATAGTATCTTTCTTCCTCGCCATTCAAATTCCTCAAAGCGCCCTGCTAATTGGGTGTTCTGAATGGCGAATCCAGCGTCAGACAAGTCATAAGGTAGTGAGCCTGCTAGGATTTCTGTGACTTTCAAAGCGATACCCGCATTGGTTCGCTGGTGAGCTCCAAGAAGGCCTGGAGTGATGCCTCGATCCAACCCTGTCGGGGTAACGCTATGGATTTGACTTCGCATCGCTTGAGCCTTTTTGCCGATGACTCTCAAAGCTCCTGTCGGCATGGGGCCGATGACAACAGGTATGCTTGGCTTGATGATGCCGGCTTTTTCCTCGGCTATTTTGGCAATTGAGTTTCCCAGCCAGGCCTGATGGTCCAGGCCAATTTGGGTGATGATGCTACAAAGAGGCGTCACAATATTGGTGGCATCCAGTCTGCCTCCAAGGCCTGTCTCCCAGATGACTACATCACACTTTTGAGCCTCGAAATATCGCAATGCCATCAGGGTCAGGCATTCAAAAAAAGAAGGTAATGCGGACCCTTGTGAAGCGCTAAACAGAATGCGAAGGTGTTCGACCTGCTCAATGAGTTCTGCCCTAGGCATGCTCAAACCCATGATGCGCATGCGCTCACCTAAAGAGCAAAGGTGGGGGGAGGTGAAGCAACCGACCCGCAGGCCGGCCTGAAGGTAAATTTTTTCTAGGTAGGCGCAGACCGACCCCTTGCCATTAGTCCCTGCCACGTGAATGAAACGCAGATTATTCTGCGGGTTGCCCAAGCGTTCTGCCCATTCCAGCATGCGGGCAAGCCCCATTTTGCTGCCGCAGGTCCTGAGCTCATAAAGGTATTGAATTGCCTGAGCGTGATTCACTTTGAAGCCATTTGATTCGAAGAGGTAGGGCGCCCCTTGCAATCCTTAGCAAGAGAATCGGGTAAACCACTGCATGGCCACTGGGCAAAGGCTTGTTTGGATCACCTTGAGAAGCCTTGAAGACTGGGTTGATTCAGACTTTGGCTCTCGGGGTTTCGTCCATGCAAGCCCCGATGAAGCCTTTGAAAAGGGGATGTGGGCGGTTGGGTTTGCTTTGGAATTCTGGATGAAATTGGCAGGCAATGTAAAAAGGGTGATCTTTAATCTCAACCATTTCCACCAGATCGTTTTCCAGGGTCGTACCGCTGACCACGAGTCCTGCTTGTTCGAATGACTCGCGATAATGACTGTTGAATTCGAAGCGGTGACGGTGGCGCTCGCTGACCTGTTCAGTGCCATAAAGTTTTGCTGCCAGTGTTCCGGGCTTGATATGACAGGTCTGTGCGCCCAGGCGCATGGTCCCGCCTTTGTCAGCAATACCTTTTTGATTCTCCATGAGCCAAATCACGGGGTGTTCGGTTTCAGGATCAAATTCGATAGAGTGAGCCCCTTTCAGTCCGGCGACATTTCTGGCAAACTCGATGGTCGCGATTTGCATGCCCAGGCAAAGCCCAAGGTAGGGCAGATCGTTCTCTCGAGCATACCGGGCTGCGGCGACCTTACCTTCAATGCCTCGCTCCCCGAAGCCACCCGGAACGAGGATGCCAGCTAGGCCCTTGAGGGAGGCTTCTGGATTGTTGGGGTCAATATCCTCGGCATCGATCTTTTCAATGGCCACACCGCAATCCTGAGCAACACCCCCGTGTATGATGGCTTCATAAACTGATTTGTAGGCATCATTCAGATCAATATACTTCCCAACCACACCAATCCTCACACGGTGCTGGGGTGCAATCAGCTTGCGGATGATCTCCTGCCACTCGCTCATGTCGGCTGCCGGCACCTCCAATCGCAGCAATTCACAGATCAGGCTATCCATCTTTTCGCGCTGCAGCATTAGAGGGACCTCGTAAATGCTGTGATCGACGTCTTTTTCTTCGATAACCGCATTGTACGGCACGTTGCAAAACATGGAAATCTTTTGCCTGAGTTCCTTCCCGAGGGGTTGTTCGGTGCGGCACACCAATATGTGCGGTGCGATGCCAATTTCGCGCAGTTTGGCAACCGACTGCTGGGTGGGCTTGGTTTTCAATTCCCCAGCGGCCTTAATGAAAGGGACGTAGGTTACATGAACAAACAAGGCGTTTTCTAGACCCACGTTGAGGGCGAATTCCCGGATAGCCTCGAGGAATGGGAGCCCTTCAATGTCACCAGTTGTCCCACCGATTTCTGTGATCACCACATCCGCCTCAGTGATGTTGGCGAGCTTGCGGATGCGATCTTGAATCATGTCGGTAACGTGGGGGATGACTTGCACGGTTTTACCGAGGTATTCTCCCCGTCGTTCTTTCTCCAGAACTTCCTGATATACCTGGCCGCTAGTCAGGTTGTTGAAACGACTCAGCTGGGTGTGGGTGAAACGCTCATAATGACCCAGGTCGAGATCTGTTTCGGCACCATCGTCCAACACATATACCTCGCCATGCTGGAACGGACTCATGGTCCCCGGGTCGACGTTCAGGTAGGGATCAAACTTCTGAAGAGTCACTTTCAGACCTCGATTTTCAAGCAGTGTCCCTAGCGAGGCAGCTGTCAAGCCCTTGCCTAATGAGCTCACGACCCCGCCTGTCACAAAAATATATTTGGTTTGCTTCATCTTGTTTTACTAATCCCTAGCTCCCTGATTACCTGCTGTAGGTCCTCAGGGGTGTCCACCCCGATACTTTCATAATCAACCACCGATACATGGATGGGTATCCCGTGATCGAGGGCCCTGAGCTGCTCCAGTTTTTCTGCTTGTTCGAGTGCCGAGACAGGCCACTGAACCAATTGAAGAAGGGTATCCCTGCGGTATCCATAAATCCCTAAGTGCTTCAGGAACGGGTAGGCCTTGAGTTGATCGCCAACGGGCCTGTTCAGATCATCGCGCACACAAGGGATCGTGCGTCGGGAAAAATAGATGGCCTGAGAGGCTTGATTCAAGATCACTTTGTTGACATGCACGTTTTCATAGTCCTCCTCCCTGACAATGGGGGTGGCAGCGGTTGTCATGGGAGCGACTTCCAGGGCCATGGCTACCTGATCAATGACTGAAGGATCAATCATGGGTTCATCGCCCTGGATGTTGACGGCTCCCTCATAATCGGGGTGACGCTCCATCACCTCAGCGACCCGGTCGGTTCCACTTGGATGCTCGCTGGAGGTCATTTCCACGCGGCAAAACTCGCTGACATGCGCACGGATTCGCTCGTCATCAGTCGCGACAACGACATCAGCCAGATGTGAGGATTTGCGGCACTGGTCAACGACTCGTTCTATAAGGGATTTACCCCCCATATCAGCCAGCGGTTTGCCTGGGAATCGACTGGACTGGTAGCGGGCTGGAATCACCCCGAGTATTTGCATGAGGAGCAAGTTAGCCATGCCATCGGTTGACTGCAAGCCACCATCGCATCTGTCTTCCAAGTTCAAAAAGCATTGCATCGATCAGGAGTTGCGCTCATGATGCGCCTTCCACTCGTCGGAGAGGTGGCTGAGTGGTTTAAGGCACACGCCTGGAAAGCGTGCGTACCCTAACAGGTATCGAGGGTTCGAATCCCTCCCTCTCCGCCATTTCTGCCCCTATTCACCCTGTTTTGAGGCTTTATTTGGATGCTTGATCCGTCTTCTGACTCTTGGGATAATGGACTCCAATGTATTCCACGGTCGAGCCCCACAAACTAAAACCGAAATCATGGCGTGAGATCTGTTTTTGTTTACTGGTGTCCTTGGTTTTAACCCATTCTTTGCAACTTCAAGCCAGGATTCCTACAACCTTTGTGCGCCAAGGAGAATC
>JALRAZ010000128.1 GCA_023257935.1 Verrucomicrobiota bacterium | reverse complement strand
GAAATCTTGCAGGCCTGCAGGAACTTGCTGACTCAGCTCGTTCCAGAAATCATGCCTGAGGACTCGAATCCCCTCTCCCCGTCATGAAACTGATTATTCTGGCTGCGGGCTATGCGACCCGCCTACACCCACTGACGCTCACCCAACCCAAGCCGCTCCTGGAAGTAGCTGGCAAACCGATTCTGGCACATGTGATGCAGCACCTGCGCCAGACACCCGAGCTTTCGAGCGTGACCATTATTTCCAATCATCGATTTTTTGAACACTTCAGCCGCTGGGCCGCAGAGCAACAGCAAAAAGACCCACATCTGCCTATCGAAGTCATTGATGATGGCTCTACCAATGAGACCAATCGACTGGGAGCTATCGGTGACCTGGTCTTCGCCATTGAGAAGCAGTCCATTGATGAGGACGTGATCGTGGTTGCTGGGGACAATCTTTTCAGTCAGGACATAGCCGCTTTTGGCACCTATTGCCTGAGCCGCCAGGCACCTGTTTTAGGGGTGCATGATGTGGGGCGCCTGGAACACACCCGACAATACAGCGAGGTCCATGTGAACATGGAAGGGCAGATCACCTCCTTTGCTGAGAAACCAGAAGATCCCACAACCACCGTCATTGGGATCGCCCTCTACTACTACCCACGCACCCTATTACCTCAAATCATCCAGTATGTCAGAGATGGGAACAATGCCGATCAGCCTGGGCGCATGATCCAATGGCTATATCCCAGGACACCAGTATACACCTGGACCCTTCCTGGACTTTGGTATGACATCGGCTCCAAGGAAACCCTTGAAGAGGCCAACCGCATTTTCATTCATCTTTGAAAGTGGGTCGCTCATGAGGCCCAATCGACATCGAAAACTCATTGGGCTGTTGCTCACATGGATGACGATCTGGCCTGGGGTTTTGGTGACAGGGGAATCAACACCACCCCAAACGCAAGCCTCTGGTATTACCCTCCAACTTGATTTATCGACCTTGCATCACTTGGAGCTCTTGGAAGCATCCGAGGATTCCTGGTCCTTGCGCAGCACAGGAAGTGATCCCTATGTGACCCTCGAACCCTTGCCACTGGCCGCAAAGAGTTCCAAGCAAGTCGTACTGAGTTTTGAAACGTTTTGTCCACAAGGCCTGGATGATCTGGAACTTTTTTTTGGTCCCCCCATCGTAGCCTCCCAATCCATGAGTGTTGGCCCACAGATCAAGTCTGAGGCATGGATGCCGGTTGCCATTGACCTACCCTTTGAATCAGACCAGCGCTGGGATGGGACGCGGCACCGTTTGTTGCGCCTGGACCCAGGTAGGCAAGAAGGGGTTCGCTGGCAAATCCGCAAGCTTAAGCTTCGCGAGGCAACGGCCGAAGAGGAGGCCCAACGTCAGCAAGCCGAAGCGGCGCGTCACTTGAAACAGGGAGTCTCTGAAGCTATCGATGCGTTTTACCGAACACCAAAAACCTGGCAGCTCACTTCTGTGAAACGTCTTGCCGATGGGATTCAACTCAGTGGAGTGGGTTCTTCCCAAATAGTCTTGGCTCCTTGCTGGGTAGAGATTCCGTTTCACTGGAACCCCTCCCAGGAAATAGAACCCCTTCAATGGGGCAGGCTCCATGTCGATGAAGAGGGAATCTGGCAACAAATCTTACCCAATACCCAAGACCATGAAAGTAGCCTGCTATCGCGCTGGGCTGTGGCAACCAAGCAACATGAGCGATGGGCATTACTGACTCACCCTTGTTACGCGGAGCCTATTCCGACTCCCAGTGCCAGCAGGTTGAAACCCGTTACCTCACAAACACGAAAGGGTATGGGGGGTGTCTGGAGCAATGAGATCCTAGATGAGCTGGTTGAACTTGGGGTGGGGCATATCACCGTCAACATCCTGCTCAATAGGCTGATTTCCTCGCAAGCCCATGAGGGATGGCCCACCTTTACCCATGGCAAGCAAACCTGGTCTGTTTCCCCTTCCCAAAGCGGTCAGCTTGATCGATTGATTCGTTTTGCCTCCCAACACCAAATGGTGGTTTCGGCCATTCTCCTGATAGCATGGGATGAAAGCGAGGTGGGACAAGCCATGCGACACCCTGAAGCACAACGGGCGGGACACTATGTCATGCCCAACCTCACTCAAGCACATGGCATCGCAGCCTATGGGGCAGCCATCGATTGGCTCACCCGCCGCTACGCCCAACCAGGAGATCCCTTTGGCCGTATCTCCAATTGGATCCTTCACAACGAAATTGATTATGGTTGGGTGTGGACCAACATGGGGCAACAGCCCATGGAGACTTATCTGGATCATTATCATCGCTCCATGCGCCTGGTCCACTTGATGGCCCGTCGCCATAACCCTCATGCGCGCGTCTTTGTCTCACTCACACATCATTGGCACAAAGAGTCCGACTCCACTTGGAAGACTTATGCACCTCAAGACATGCTGAGATGGCTTGCGATGACTAGCAAAGCCGAAGGAGATTTTGAGTGGGGGGTGGCTTATCACCCTTATCCTCAAAATTTGTTCGAGCCACGGATGTGGTTGGATGATCAGCCTACCTCCGATCCCGATACCCCTGTGATCACCATGAAAAATTTGGAGGTGCTCATTGATTTCATGCAACAGCCCGCCATGAAGTATGAGCAACAACACGTGCGAGGCCTCATTCTCTCCGAACAGGGCTTCCACGCGCCTGCCTCTTCGGCTCAGGCGCAGGCGATTCAGTCAGCAGCCCTGCTTTACACCTGGCACAAGATGCATGGCATGGATGCAATAGAAGCGTTTCACTTGCATCGTTGGGTTGATCATCCTCAAGAGGGTGGGTTGATGCTTGGGTTGAGATCTCTGCCGGCAAAGGGGTTTCCTTACGGCAGGAAAAAAGCGGCCTGGGAGGTTTTCAAAGATCTGGAGACACCTCGACAAAAACGGCACGAACCCGAAGCCGCCAAACTGATTGGCGTCCCCTCCTTGGATTCCCTCAACCTCAAGGCTGAGGTCAGTCCCTGAAAAGTTACCTAGCCTACCAAGTCCTGATAAGCGCGGGGTCCAACGAGGCCAGCGTGTCCATCACCCAGGTTGCACCACTTCGCTGCAGAGCCTCCTTGGTGAAGCCGCCAGTGGCCACAGCCAGTGACCTAGCACCGATACTCTGAGCACAAGCCACGTCATTGGGAGTGTCCCCAATAACCAAAATTTCCTCGGGATTGAGAGACACACCCAAATACTTGCTTCCCCTTTGAGCTGCCCACTCTGCCAAGGTTGACCTCTGGGCGTGCTCATCTCCAAAAGCCCCAGGCCATTGATCTTCCCACAAACCAAAGTGCCTCAACTTAATTTCAGCACCCAAGCGTGAGTTACCTGTGAGCAACCCAAGTTTGGGAGCATCAGGATCCTCCTTGGAGTGCTGTAAGAGTTGGCGCACCCCAGGCAGGACAGAACCTTCGAACTGAGGGAGGAGTTCTGCGAGCCAATGAGCATAAATATCAAAAAAGGACGCTTCTAGGGCTGATGAGGGCTCGATCCGGTGGTTGGCCAAAAATTCGTGGAGCAAAGACAAATCGGTACGGCCGGCAAACTTTAAACTTTTGGCACCATCGGGGCGATTGAACAGACTGGCAAAGGCATGCCCAAAAGCAACTCCTCCTGCCCCCTTGGCATGAATCATCGTACCATCAATATCTAGAAGAATGAGTTTGATCATGGCTCAATGGCTTGCATCTGCGGAGAGCCGATAGTAAACCCTCTGAGGAACCTATGCCACCCAAACCCAGTCAAACCGCCGAAGATTATTTGGAGCGGATCCACGAGTTGATCGAGGAGAAGGGATATGCTCGGGTGGTGGACATCGCATCTTCTCTGGATGTCAAGCAAGCCTCGGTCACCAACATGGTGCAAAAACTCGATGAACTGGGTTACCTCAATTATCAGAAATACCGTGGACTGGTGTTGACCGAAGAGGGTCGCACCATCGCTCTTGCCATTCAAAAGCGTCATGAAATGCTCTCGCGCTTTTTTTCCCTCTTTGGCATTGATGCAGCCACTCAACAATCCGATATCGAAGGTATCGAGCACCACCTCAGCAGCAAGACCATGGACATGCTCACTTCGTTGACCGATTTTTTTGAGCAGCATCCCGATACCCTCAAGGCCTTTCACCGTCATTTCGCACAAAGGCGAGAATCGATCGATGACCCTGGCATTGAAAACAAACAAACTTCCTAGTAGGTCCGCAATGAAGATGCCGCGGACTGCCTCATACCCGTGGTATCTTGTTTGCTCACTCTACCTCTTGATCATGCATCCTTCCGGAGAAGCTGCGACCCTCGACGCCATCCTTGAACCCATCGCACCCTCAATACGCAAGTGGGCTTCGGTAGTGGTGGTGGATGGCGGGGAGAGCTCTCCAAGCTTCAGGTGGTATCATTACCGCGACAGTGAACAGGCCATCGATTTCTGGCCAGCCAGCACTGTCAAGATCTACACGGCAGTCGCTGCTTTGGAATACCTCAACCAATTGAGCGTCTCAAGTGACAGTGCCTTAATTTTTGAACGCCAGGTTGGCGATCGCTGGCAAGTCGATGCAGCCCGCACCCCGAGGGAAATGATCAGTGAGGTATTTCGTCGCTCTTCCAATGAGGATTACACGCTTCTACTGCGGTTTGTAGGCATCGATCGCATCAACACCCAATTTCTGATTCCAGAGAAAGGTTTTCCTCATTCTGCATTGATGCGTGACTATGTCGTACATCGACCCGTTGTTTACGAAAATACGGAACCACAACGGATCCGAATTGTGGAACCCGATGGGAAGCAGCGGGAGGTCACCCACACCTGGACTGGCATTTCCTATGCCAAGCAGCGCGGGGCCACCATCTTGAGTGACACCACGGGCAACGCCACCTCCACGCGCGAGCTGGCTGAATGCCTGCGCCGCATTTTTTTTGCTGAAGTCCTCCCTCCTGAAGAAAGGTATCAACTCACCGATCAACAACTGGCTTGGATTCGCTACGGAGAAGACGGGCTGGTCGGGCTGGAGAACAAGTCGGCAGGCCCGTATGCCTGGACCGATGCGATAGAGACCCTGCTGCCCCGGGCACGCTATTTCCACAAAGCAGGATTGATCAGCAACTACGTTCTGGATGTCGCGTATGTCGAAGATGAGGTGCTGAATGTAAAATTCATTCTATCCCTTGCAGCGCATACCGGAGATGGAAAGGTCATCGGACAAATGGCCAAGGCATTGACCCGGTGGATCCTTCAGCAAAAAGCCATCCCCACCACGGAAGAAGATTCCATCCAAGGGCATTGAATGGGAGGACACCGACTGACATGATGGACTCCATGGAATGGTTGCCACAGACAAAGGCGTGCTTCGGCTGCGGACATGGGAACCCTGCAGGCGTGGCCCTTCGCATGAAAACCGATGGTATAGCCATCCACGCTGAATGGGTTCCTGAAGTTCGGCATGCGGGATTCAGTCATGCCGTTCATGGTGGGGTGATCACCACAGTCTTGGATGAAATGATGGCTTGGGCCTGTGGCATCCTTGGAGGCCACTTCGCCTACTCCGTAGACATGCAGATCCGATTTCGCCGTGTTCTGACTCCTGGTCAAAAGGTTCACTGCGTTGGCAGATTGGATGAAAACCGGCGAGGGAAACTGTTTCTGGCCAGTGCCGAACTCAAGGTTGAGGGAGATTGTGTGGCCTCCGGGTCGGCCAAATTCTTCCCTATCAAGGGGGATGCCAGAGCCATGCTGCAATCAGAATTTGGGGATCAATGGGAAACCGTCAATGAGGCCATGGAACGCTATGGTCCATCACGCCATTCATGAGTCAATCCCTACTTGAACGGGCATTGGCCATCGCCCTGGAAGCTCATCGCGGACAAGTTGACCGACAGGGCAATGCTTACATCCTTCACCCCTTGCGACTTTTGGCTCGATTTGACGATACCAACCTGCAGTTGATCGCCATCCTGCATGATGTGGTGGAAGACAGTGAGTGGACACTCGAGGCACTTGAGCAAGCAGGTTTTCCTGACCAAATTGTCCAAGCCGTGGATGCCCTGACTCGACGCAATGGGGAATCCTATGAAGCACTGATAGGCCGTGCAGAAAAAAATACACTGGCCAGAGCTGTCAAACTGGCAGACCTTGAAGATCACATGGATCTGCGCCGCATAAAAAACCTTCAGGTCGATACCCTTGAACGCCTACCGCGTTATCAAGCAGCCTGGCATCGTCTCCGAAAAACCAGCAACTGATGCCAGAAGAAGCCTATGTTCAGACCCTGCATTGACCTACATCACGGCCAGGTGAAACAAATCGTGGGAGGAAGCCTCAAGGATGACGATCAAGGGCTGCAGACCAATTTTGTCTCAGCTCGCTCCAGCGCCTGGTTTGCCGAGCTTTACCGTCGGGATGGACTCAAAGGAGGGCACGTCATTCAACTCGGACCTGGGAATCAGGAAGCTGCCCTTCAAGCGCTGCAAGCCTACCCTGGGGGGCTTCAGATGGGAGGCGGGATCCACGCCGAC
>JALRAZ010000121.1 GCA_023257935.1 Verrucomicrobiota bacterium | reverse complement strand
TTGAGTTCGCCGTTCAGCGTCGGCTGCAGCAACTCCCACGAGGTCATCACGCGGATCTGCGTGAACCCCTTGGCAGCGAAATACTCGAGCTGCCATTCCGATGGCATGCGGTAATCCAGAGTGCCGGCGCCGTCGACCGCCCACGGCCACACCCGAGGCGTGGGTGAGACCGTGCGTCTTATTCGTGAGGTTCATGGGCAATTGCCCATCATTGCCGGCAATGTGACCACTGGCAGTGGGGTCGAATACCTGGCCCAGTGTGGGGCCAACTGCATCAAAATAGGCCAAGGTCCTGGAAGTATCTGCACCACTCGCGTGGTGGCTGGTGTGGGGATCCCCCAAATGACAGCCCTTTACCTGGCAAGCCGTGCTGCTCAAGAAAGCGGTGTGACCATCCTGGCCGATGGCGGCATCACCAAGTCCGGGGATATTGTCAAAGCACTGACCTTGGCCAATGCGGTGATTTGCGGCAATCTGCTCGCTGGGTGCGAAGAGGCTCCGGGTGAAATCCTCGAGATCAGCGGCAAACTCTACAAGCAGTATCGTGGCATGGGTAGCCTGGCCGCCATGAAATCAGGTTCGGCTGCACGCTACGGGCATTCCATCAAGGATCATTCCCGAAAGATTTCTGCCGAAGGGGTGGAAGCCCTAAAGGAAGTTTCTGGTCCCGTTGACAAGGTGCTGGCGCAGCTCATGGGCGGTATCCAATCGGGTATGGGATACCTGGGTGCTGCGGACCTACCCACCCTCAGGCGTAAGGCCCGCTATGCCAGAGTGACCCCAGCTGGTCAGCGTGAGGCAGCACCCCATGACATTGTCGAGCTGAAAACAGGTCGCCAGTGAGTCCCACCGATTCCTGATCCCCTCAGGGTAGGTTGCCATTCATGGTGCTGAGGGTTCAAGGCCTTGCATCAAGGCTGCTACCGCTTCCTCAATATGGTCCTCGACCTGGGATGACCATCGCGCCGGTTGGCCATAGTAGATCATGGATCCTCCTCCTTCATAGCCGCCCTCTTCCCAAACTCGCCGCGATGGGATGTAGCCCATGACGTCGTGGGAATAACCCGCAACCCAGAGAGAAGGACCAAAAGTTTCCTTGAATTTTAAGGGGTAGTCGATGACTACCTCTCCTCCAAGGGTCAACCAATGCACGGTATCACCCAAGCGCCATAGACCAATAGGATAGGGGTAGGTTTTGGGGAGACTACCCCCTGCATCAATCACCTCGAGCCACTTACGGGCGCGCGCTGAGGCATAGGGATCTTCCGAGCGGGATTCAGTCTCGAGTTGTGAACGCGTCGGCAAACTGTCAAAAGACAGATCAATCTCCAGGTATTGAGTGATTAGTTTTGGAGAAACCTCATCCATTACCCCTCTCAGGGTCGAGGCAACTGCCAAGCCCAGCTCCTCCCCATAGCGCTGCGCCAACCTTGCGGAGCGGCGTGGAAGTGGGTTGATATCAGCCCCAGCGCCTGCCCAAAACATAGCCTGAACCCCTTCCAGATGGCTCTCCAGTGCCATTTGAGCATATCCAGGGTAATCGCCTGACCATTGGTAGTCATTCAAGACAGTGGCATGGCAGGCATACCCAAAAACCACCGCGATCAACTTTTGATCTTGATCTCGAATGGCTAGAACCGGAACCGCATGATCCACCGGACCGCGCAATCGTCCCGACGCCCGCCAAGCTGGTACCAGTGATTCTGGATTCTGTCTGCGATTGGTGCCGAAGGTTGCCTGAGCATGGCCCGATTGAAGGGAAGCAGGTTGGAGTCCTTGCAGTGCTTCAGCGCCCAAACTAATGACCTGATCGACCAGGTGTTGGGTATATTCGGTAATGGCATGCGATTGAGCTTCGTCCAGCACATACATCGTGCGTAGGTTTTCCCCGACAACGGGTCCGGTGTGGGTGTGAGAACAATTGATGAAGATGTCTGCTAGTTGCAGGCCGTGTTGCTTGGCCAGACTCTTCCTGATGGGAAGGGTGACATCACGAGAAACCCCGACCAAATCCATGGTGATCAGCAGGGATCGCTGCCCTTGTGTGTCCTCCAGGGCCATGGCCTTGGCCCAAAGTTCGGTGCGTGTTCCCTCGGCTACATGGTCTCTGGAGGCGTAACCGCTCATCCAGATGGGTTTTTCAGGGGTTATGATGGATCGGCTGAAGCCAGCCTTCCAGCCATCAGCCCAAGCCTCACCCCAGAGCATGAAGATCAGGCATCCTTTCAGGAGGCTTTCAAGGCCAAGGTGAGGCAAGGCTTGCTGCTTCAATCGTAGAGGGAACATGGGGGCATACTAGGTAGATTTCATCTCCCTGGAAAGCTCAACAAAGCGCTTGATGAGGCCTCGGACAGCGTGCCTACAGAGCCACTGCCTGGTGGCTACCTCGCTCGTGCCGCCTCCAGTGTGTGTAGCCAGCCTGTTTTGCCAGTGCCACGGCCGCTTGAAAGTCTGCCCCCACTTCATTGGGAGCATGCGCATCGGAACCGAAAGTCAGAGCCACACCCATCCGGTGAGCCATTTCCAGCAGGGCAGGGCAGGGGTACATTTCCTGGCAATCCTTGCGCAGACCAGCGGTGTTGATTTCGATGGCGACATCATGGTCCCGGGCAGCTTTTAGAAAATGCTGATACCAGGCGCTGGGGTCCTTGCTTGGGCGATAGTTGAATTTCTTGCACAAGTCGGCATGGCCGATGATATCATACAGTCCTGAAGAGGCGGCTTGAGCAAGTCGTTCAAAATAAGCCTCCCAGATGGCATCCACATCCCCATTTTCCCATTGGTCTTTTTTGTTGGGATTGTCGATATCGAAGGTGTCGCTGATGTAGTGAACTGATCCGATAAAATAATCAAAATCAGCTTCCTGCCGCAGTTGGCGTACCCATGATTCGTGCCCTGGAATGAAATCGGTTTCCAGGGCAAGCCGGATTTGTAATTCAGGAAATTCTTGGCGCGCTTTTTCCACATTGGCCACATAAAGACCCAGATCCTCATGAACCATGTGCCAATCATCCCAGTCATCTCGAATCATGGGGTTGTGCTCTGAAAAACCAATTTCGCAAAGTCCTTGGCTCACCGCATGGCTGGCAAGCTCCCAGGGCTCGCCCTTGGCATGGTGGCACAGAGGGGTATGCATGTGATAATCAGCAGGTAGAGCCATGGGGCACATCCTCTTGGAGCTTGCCTAAAAAATCCAAGCTTTTTGTGTCGGGTAGCCGAAGATTAGCCTATTGCCTCAGCAATGTCCTCAGCGGGGTAAGTCCAGATTTCTGCCAGGGTTGGGTGGTAATGGGGAACCAAAGCCAGCTCCTGCGCCGTCATGCGCTGATGGATCGCAACCACGACCTCGTGTATCAACTCACCCGCCATGGGACCGGTGCATGCACCCCCCAGGATCTCTCCACTCACTGCGTCGGCGATGAGCTTGACCTTCCCATGCATAGTATCCATCAGCATGGACTTGCCGTGATCGTTGAATGGGTAATCTGCGCAGATGACGCGCCTTCCGATCCGTTTGGCTTCTGTTTCGCTCAAGCCTGCCATCGCGACCTGTGGGTCTGTGAAGACGACCGAAACGAGTACTCGATAATCCATCGATCGCGGCCTTTCCGGGTTGAGGATGTTGTGCGCGGCCGTTTCGCCCTGTTGGATGGCGACATGAACGATTTCATGCGGTCCGGCGCAGTCTCCAGCAGCATAGATATGCGCACAGTTTGTCTGCATGCGCTCGTTGAGGCTCAATCTGCCTGATTGGAGCTCCAACCCCGCCTTGGTCAGGTTTAACCCCTCCAGGTTCGGTACTCTTCCCAGCCCATGAAGGACAGCTTCGGCATAAACTTCTCGCGTTTTGCCATCGTGTTCGAACCGGATGCAGTCCATCCCGCCTTTTTTCGACCCGCCTAAAAGCCGAGTCGCGGTGTGGACATGCATGCCCTCGGCTTCAAGGGCTTCTTGAAGTGGGGATGCCATATCTGGATCAAAACCACTAAGTAACTGATTGCTGCGCTGAATCAACGTGGTCTTGACGCCGAAGCGAAGGAAAAACTGAGCTAGCTCCAGTGCCACCGGACCTGCTCCAAGCACGATGATCGATGCTGGCAAGCGTTTGAGATTCAGGACGTCGTCACTGGTCCAAGGCATGATTGATTCCAAGCTGGCTAGGGGAAGGGGAGCTACCTTGGAACCAGTTGCCAGTAGGATCGAATCAGCCGTAACCAGCGAACCATCCTCAAGACGAAGGGTGTGGGGATCCTGGAATTGAGCCTTCGAGCGTATCAGCTCAAAACGCCCGTCCTGGAGCTGTTCTCTTCGATAAGAGGCAAACTCCTCAACCATGGCTGCTTTGCGTGCCATGACCTGCTGAAAATCAAAAGAGACCTTTGGGATTTGGAGCCCCCAGGTGCTTCCTCTCTCGGCCAGATGTTTGACTTCTGAAGCATAAAGCAACGCCTTGGTAGGCATGCAACCCCGTAGGATGCATAAGCCCCCAAGTTCCTGCCCGCCGTCAATCACTGCGGTTTTGAGCCCTCCTGCCGCCGTGGTGCGGGCGGCGGCGTAGCCTGCGCTTCCTCCTCCCAAGATAGCGACATCAAAGTGTGAACAAGATGGGTCCCCCATGGGCCATGATTAATTCATGCCTGGATATGAATCAACGATCTTTGTTAGGACGATTATCAAGTTTGAGGCTGCAGCCCAGGTTCATCCGGTCACTAGCTCAAGGGTCACGCTGGTATTGCCTTGCCAGAGACTCAGGCGGCTTCCCTATCAGATATTGAAGCATCAGTGAGCCCATCAGGCAGTAAGTTCTTATAACCCCGCGTTGGCGAAATCGCCTGGCCGAGGTGATCACACAGGCATCAGCCAGCACCATCGATCCAAAGTGGGAGAGCTGCCGACATAGCCCCCAATCTTCCATCAGCGGAAAATGCGGTATCCCACCTGATTTGAGCAAGATTTCACGCTTTGCAAACAGGCATTGATCGCCAAATGCCCTCCGAGTCAAGAGCATCATTAGCAGGCAGCGCAACCGTGAACCGCGCATCAACCAATGGGGATGATCAAAACGTTTGAAGAAAGCCCCACCTACCACTCGAGGATCCTGCAGGCACCTCCGCATGGCATCTTTCCAGCCTGAAGGTAGCTGCGTGTCCACATGGAGCAATAGAATCAGATCTCCTTTTGCAGCCCGCAGGCCGGTGTCCAGTTGCTTGCCGCGACCCTTGGGCGATGGCACGACTTGAAACCCGAGTGCACTGGCTTGTTCAGGTGTGCTGTCCTGGCTCCCTCCATCTGCCAGGATCCACTCACAATCGGGAGCCTGTTCGCGCAGGTGCCTGGCCA
The DNA here is from genome assembly GCA_023257935.1 of Verrucomicrobiota bacterium. Taxonomy (GTDB): domain Bacteria; phylum Verrucomicrobiota; class Verrucomicrobiia; order Limisphaerales; family AAA164-E04; genus UBA7971. Next base: position 3,921 of record JALRAZ010000121.1, on the reverse strand, counting down.
GTTCATGAATTTGATCAGCCTCATTCCAGGTAGGGATAATGATGGAAACCGAACACTCCCCATTGGGGATTGGTTTGGGGTGAGCCTCCCAGTGCCGTTTTTCGAGCAGAAAGAGGCTGATTCCTCCCATGGCCCAGGCGGCCTGGATCACCCAGGTCAGGAGCGCTGCGGTCACTGCTTGTTCAGGGGAAATGCCATAGAGGCCTAGCAAAATGATGGAGGCCCCCTCACGCAACCCGGCGCCGCCGATGGTGATCGGGATGCTTGTGATGAGTGAAATGACGGGAAATACCCACATGATCTGCCACCACGGGTGTTCCAGGGGGCCGAGGGCCTGGGTACACCAAACCATCACCAGGCTGAGGCAGAGGTGGACCATCATGGATGCGCTCATGGCACGTAAGGCAAGCCACCGATCAGCGCTGATCCCTTCCCAATTGTTCTTCAAAGCTCCCCAAAAGGTTTGAGCTGAATTATGCTTTGAAGTTTGGAGAGCCGTTCCGCGATGCCGTCGCGGCCTGATTAGCCAACCAGTCACCAATAACCCGAAGCATGATACAGCAAGGGCCGAGTGGATTCCTTCTGGAAGGAACGCCAGAGCGCCACTGAACCAGCCGATCAGAATCATGGTTGAACCAAAGCAGAGAGCTGCAAGCAGTCCGAACAGGCGATCAAGGGAAGTAGTGGCAAGGAGTTGAGGTAGGCGTTGTCCCGCCCACTTGTTCAAGAGATGACATTTGAAAACATCTCCTGCTAGAGGTCCCAAAAGCACAAACCCAAAGCCATGAGCAATGAGGACCATTTTAAAAGTTTGTTGAGCGTGAAGACTCATCTGGCTCGCACGGAGTATCCAGTGCCATCTGATGGCAGCCGCCAGGCATTGGCAGCCGAATGCCAGGCAGGCAGCCATGAGCCAGCCAGGATGAACATGCTTGAGGGTGGTCCAGATCTGGGCAGGGTTCACCTGCAAGCATACGAGCACGACCAAGGTGATAGAAATGCCCAGAGCCCCAAGGCGTTTCCATGGCCGAGGTAATCCTTCAGATGCCTGCCTCGGATCGATGATGTTTTGGAGTGCTTGCTTCATGCTCACGCAAATCTTGTTCGGCAAGGCATTCTGCTTAGTTGCCAATGACCGCCCCGATGACTCAATCACTTGCCAATCAAAGGCCTATTTTTTGTTCCTGACCAGCGTAATGGCGGTCGATTCATCGCAAGATTGGATGCAGGCTTCGGTTTAAGACCTCCGAAATGAGACCTGATCATGCCATGTATTTGTGGAAGAATTGGGTTGACCCCTTTGGTCTATTATTTGTTAGCTAATTGCGTTCCCCGTAACACAACGTCATTCATCGTATCATGAAAAAGTTTTTTTCCGTGCATACGCTGGTCGCTGCCGCCTTATCACTGTTTGCGGCAGTCCATTCCCAAGCCGGCGTCTCCAAAGCAGCCTTTTTGCAAGGTAGTCAAGTCGAGGGCAATGCAGACTACTTGATTTCTGCAGCCCCGATTTCAGTTCTTTTCAACGAATATTCCTCCATTGACCCATCGGTCTATCAGCACGATACCAATCAGGCAAACCAACTGACAGTTCTTGAGGATGGTGATTACCTGGTGGCTGCTACCATGCCCATCCTTAGTGTGGAAACCCCTGATAATCGCCCGTGCGCCGCGCTAGAAGTGTTTGTCAATGGAAGCCCTGCCCCTGGATCGCTTGGGCAGTCTGGTTACATCCGCAACCAGCCAAGGAACACCAACATGCAAAGTGAGACATCCTGCCATGCTCACCTTTTATTGCGTGGTTTGAGTGCTGGAGATGTGATCGAGCTGAAGGCATTCAAAACGGCCCAGCCAGCTATTCTCACCCAAATTCAGACGGCAACCCTCTACGTTGAACAGGTCGATCAAAATCGGAGTGTTTTCTCCGGTCTATCCGCTGATTCGTTGATCGGTGTCAACCTCAACCCTGATTATGAGGGAGCCGGCGAGGATCCGCTGGAGCTGCCCTGGGCCTCCAATCGCAAGGACGGAGGGTTTTCCCACTCCAATGGTAATGCTGGGATCCAGCTCAGTGGTGGCACCTACTTAGTCTTTGTTAACGTGCCCCTAGAGCTCGCCTCCTCCTCTCGTATTTCTCCTAGTTTGGAAATATTGCTTGATGGCCAGATCGTGCCCGGTGGTCAATCGCGCCAGGGCTACAACCGCAATGCCAGTGGTCACATCGAGTCCTCAATCCACTTTGCGGGTCTGGTTGAGGTTAATGGTAGCCAAAACCTCACCACCCAGCTGGTGCGCTACCTGAATTCGGGCAATACGGGTAACGCAGTCCTGCCTGATGGCAAGCAGGCCTCAATCTTTGTTGAAAAAATTGGGGCAAGTGGAGTATTCCTCAGCAAGGCCACTGAAACCACCAATGCAGCCGATCCCACAGACTGGAACAGCAACTCCAAAGAGCAGGTGGTGTGGGAAAACGCCTCGCTGAGTGATGCGACCTACAGTCACAGTGGGGACAAGATTACCGTCAAGCAAGCTGGCGATTACTTGCTGGTCTACAATGATCTGCTCCAAAGTACCGCCGTGCGTCCTAACCCCCGGATCACAGTGGAAGTCAATGGCCAGGCACTACCCGGAGCCGAAACCAAGACTCATTACATACGCAGTGACGGTGGCCACAATACCTCATCGGGAACCCTTGTCTTCCCTCTAGAAGGCCTTGCCGCCAACGATGTGGTGACGGTCAGCACGCAGCGTGAAGGACAGACAGGCTACGTCGGGATTGAGGAGTTTTCCAACGAAGCCGCCATCGTGGGACTGATTAAGAAGGATTCCCTCGATCCAGCCACTCTCACTTCAGCTCCGCGCGTGACCTCATTCGGAGGCGACCGTGAAGGTTTTCACATCAGCATCCAGCAATATTCTTCGTCAGTGGTGGCAGATTCGGTGAGTGTGCTTCTGAATGGCGAAGCCGTGGACGCCTCGGTTTCCACCTCGGGGAGCGTGACCTCCATCACCTACAGCTTTCCCTCCATACCGGATTCGCTCAGTAGTCATGCGGTTGAGCTTTCCTACACCGACAGCGCCGGTGCCGCCCAGAGTGCCAGCCTCAGTTTTATGGTGGCGGACATTTACGCCAAGGTATCCCCCTCTTCGGCCAACGCCACGGTGGATACTTCGAGTTCTGGTTTTGTTGCCAATGTCTCCCAGATCTCAAGCAACGTGCATGGCAACAACATTGACAACGCCAATCGTCAATTGGCGGGAGCTTATTCTGATGCTGATGGGGTGCCCTACCTGAATGTGCTTTGGATGATTTCATTCCCATTACAGCCACCCATTCATTGAAACGGAAAGAGGGGAGAGGGGCGCGTACACAGACACTATGCTAGCCTCCATATCCTGCAAGATAGCTGCATCTTGTGTTGTGTTCTGCTCTTCAATATTCTGCAAACGCATAGCTACATAACGGGCAATGATGTCATCCAGCTTGCCATTCCACGGCATAGTTGTAGCGGCATCGTAAGCTGAAGGGTCGATAACGGGGAAATACCACATTGTCAGGTTAATGTCGTGGGCAGGTACACCATTGAAATAAATCTTGTTGTTCTCTACATCAAGAAACCAGCAAGCTATCTCCTGTGCCGCTATAATCTGCTCCCAATCTGATTCAGTTTTCTGTGTAATCTTTGAATGCAGATCATCACGCCATAGGCCGATGGGAATATCAATATCTATTGGTGCGTCTAGGTAGTCTTGAGTCGCTACAGTGGTCATAGCAGCCTTTTTCTTGGCAAACTGCAGCTGTGACCTTTGGCATATCCTATTAGCCCGTCTAACGGCTTGTTTGAGGATAGCAAGGATAGTGGTGTCAGTGAAACGAGTTGAGTCTATGTCGTTTATTTCAATCCGTATGTCGGAAATTAC
>JALRAZ010000477.1 GCA_023257935.1 Verrucomicrobiota bacterium | reverse complement strand
TGCCATCCCCAAGCCCTTGAAACCCAAACGTGCACCTCACTGACATCCCCGATAGCCCCAGATTGCACCAGTTCAACTACCCGCCGGTAATTGTCCCCTGCATGAATTTGAGTCCCCATCTGGGTCGCCACACCAGCACTCATGGCAGCTTCGGTGATCACTCGTGCCTCGTGAACGTCCCGGCTTAGGGGCTTTTCGCAATAGACATGCTTTTTCCTCTTGAGGGCTGGTAGCATCGCGAAGGCATGAGTGTGCTCAGTCGTGCTGACAACCAAGGCGTCATAATCCATCTCTGCGGCATGGAAATCCCTAAAATCCTTGAAGGCCCTTGCTTGAGGATGTTTTTGGCCAGCGGCTTCAAGATGGCGGGCATTCACATCGCAGATGGCTACCACTTCCTCTGAAGTCATTTGACCAAGGTTATGGGCGCCACGCCCTCCGACTCCAATGACAGCGACCTTGAGTTTAGCGTTAGGCGAAGTAACGGAAGTCAATGCCGGGAAGCCGATGGAAGCACCCAGGCCAATCGAGGCACTTTGCTGCAGAAAACGGCGACGGGAGGATTTACCGCTTGGCAAACCATGATGGGATTTCATGGAAACGAGTATCACAGAACCCGCCAAACCGCACAACCGGTGTTTGAATAAAAAAGGCAGCCCCCGGGAAGGCTGCCTTTTGCTTTAAAATATCAAAATGAGTGAATCCTCAAACAACTCCGAAGATGGTCTTACCATCGGAGCGCAGATCAGAACAAGCCTCAGCAATACGCTCAGCCATTCCTTTTTCAGCCGCTTTGAGGTAACTGCGTGGATCATAGACCTTCTTGTTACCAATTTCGCCATCCACCTTGAGGATGCCATCATAGTTCTTGTAAAAATGATCAGCAATCGGACGCGTGAAAGCATATTGGGTATCGGTATCCACGTTCATCTTGACCACTCCATAGTCCAATGTTTCACGGATTTCTTCCAAAAGACTTCCGCTGCCACCGTGGAATACCAGATCCATTTCTGCCTCAGCGCCGAACTTGGCAATCACAGCAGCCTGCCCATCCTTGAGGATCTGAGGACGTAACTTGACGGCTCCAGGCTTGTAGTGACCATGGACATTACCAAAAGTAGCGGCAAAGGTGAATCGGCCGATTGGATGCAGGGCTTCATAAACAGCCAACATGTCTTCAGGGGTGGTGTAAAGGTGCTCTTCAGGGGTGTCTTCGGTCCCTGCAGCGCCATCTTCTTCGCCACCCACTACGCCGGCCTCAACCTCGAGAACAATTTCATTCTCTGCGGCGAGTGAAAGGTATTCTTTGGACAAGGCAATGTTTTCATTCAGAGGCAGGATAGAGGCATCCAGCATGTGATTCTGAAACAGGTTGTTTTCACCACGAGCGCGGCGGGCAGCAGTTGCCTCAATCAATGGCTTCAGAAAGGCGCCCGCATCCTTGGGTTGACAGTGATCGGTATTCAACCCAACGAGCACATCATACTGCTCGGCGAGTCGGTGAGCTAGCTCAGCCAGGATAATAGTACCTCTGGTGGCATCCTTGTTGTTCAAGCCAGAAGCGAATTGGCCGGCACCTGTGGAGAACTGAATGATACCATCGGACTTCATATCAGCAAAGGCCTTGAAGGCGGCATTCAGTGTCACGATGCTAGTACAGTTGATAGCAGGGTAAGCGTAGGAACCCTTCTGTGCGGCATCAAGCATGGCGGCGAACTGCTTTGGTGTGGCTATTGGCATAGTCGATCAGGTGTTGTTTAATTCAAATGTGTCAACAGACTGGGTGTTTTTACCCGTCAAAGAGTGTCACTTTATGCAAGACAGGCCTGATGGGAAGCCTAAATTCCATCCTTCCCCTTCCATGGCCCGACTTCTAAGATGCGGCGGTAAAGGGAACCCGTTGCTGCCACCTTCTTAACCAGTCATCCCATGAGTGACTCATTCTCCAGACGAAACCTCTTTCGGCTCGGACTCAAGGACCTGGCCACGGCATGGGGACATGCATCAAAAGAGATTGGAAGCCGTGGCACAGCTTCAAAAGCCCACCGGGTGCGCCCTCCGGGGGCCATCGCAGAGTCAGGTTTTCTAGAAACCTGCACGCGCTGCCATGCCTGTGCTGAAGCATGCCCGTTTGATATCATCCAAATTTTGGGGCCGCTAGCTGGCTCTTCAGAAGGGACACCAGTGTTGCAACTCAAGCAGGATCCGTGTCATTGGTGTGGCACCATGGATTGCATACGCGCCTGCCCTTCAGATGCTTTGCTTATGCCTGAGGATGAAAAAGTCCTGCCGCTTGGCAAGGCATGGCTTACTGAGTCTCAATGCCTCAACGCCGATGGGCTTTATTGCGACGCCTGCGTGATGTTTTGCCCCTCTGATGTGCAGGCAATTACCATGGGGGATCCTTTTCCGATTATCAGTCAGGATCAATGTGTCGGATGTGGTCTGTGTGTTTTTCACTGCGAGGCCACGCCCAAGGCGATCACTTGGTATCCCGTGGCATCCTCTCATGAGTCCTTGAGCCAAGCACACCATGAAACTCATGATGACACAGCCTCCTCGGCCATCCCTGCAGGCCCTCATGAAGGGTTAAATAATGAAGAGCAGCCAAGCTCAGAAGCTACTAGCACCGCCCCCCCCAACAACCGTGGAAGGCCGAATGAGTATCCATCTGGTAAGGACCCTCGACGTATCTTGTATCGACTGCTTTGCGTAAGCGTTCTGGCGTGGTTGACCTTCACTCAGTGGCTACTGCCCATCAAGGTCACCGGATACAGCATGTTTCCCACCTACCGAGACGGCCAGATCAATTACGCCAACCGTCTGGCCTACCTCTGGAGCCAACCCAGGCGCGGGGATATAGTGGTGATTCGAACTACCGGAGAGCAGGTAACCATCCTCAAACGTATCGTGGGCATGCCTGGAGAACGCGTCCGCATGG
>JALRAZ010000439.1 GCA_023257935.1 Verrucomicrobiota bacterium | reverse complement strand
CTGAGTCCCGGGCTCTACCACGGCATCCTTAAGTGCCTGCCACACCTTTGGCGTCAGTTCAGTGAGTGCGATACCGTGCAGGGCTTGTTTCCCCAAATGCCATGCGCCAAGAGGTTTTGGCGGCAAGCAAGGTCAATTCAGGTCAAGGTTTCCAAGCTCTCTCAACTCACGCCCAACAGGCGCAAGGCAGATTGGGAAAGGGTGGTCGACTGGGCCAGGATGGCGGTGGCGGTCTGTACTTTCAGGCTCTGCATAGCGTAGTAAGTGCTTTCAAAGGCAATGTCCACATCCTTGATCAAGCTGAGAGCTCCGCTCATGTTTTCCTGATAACTCAGCAAGGCAGAGGCAGTGTGTTGCAGCCTGGCCAGGTTGGCACCCACTGTGGCACGGTCCGAGCTGACTTGATCCAATGCTTGCACGACTGCGGTTGCAGCAGTGCTGGCGTTGCTGGTTGTGGTGGTCGAGAGCCCAGCGAGGGTTGTGTAGTCAACGTGTCCTAGATTCACGCCATCCATAGAAAAAGTATTCCCATCGCTGTCCTCGGTCACATTCAGTGCCACGCCGTTGAACAGGCTGATCCCGTTGAATGCTTTGGATCCAGTGGCAGTGATGAAATCTTCCAGCTCCCCGAACTCAGTATTGTAGGTGGTGCGATCACTGGAACTCTTAGTGGCGTCCTGAGCCAATACCGAGAGTTCACTCATACGATCCAGTGCTTCGGCTATTTGCTCCAGATAGCCATCCTGGGTCTGGACAAATGAGGTCGCATTGCTGAGGTTGCTGCGCGCTGCACCGATGCGTGATATCTCCGCATCAAACTTGATGGAAATGGCGGCTCCGGCTGGGTCATCAGCGACGGATGCAATCCGGGAACCCGAAGAGAGTCGAGCTACCGACCGTTGCAGCGCATGCATGGAATCGGCGAGCATGCGCAGGGAGTAGGAAGTGGCTGTATCGATGCCGCTGATAAACATGAGATCACTGCCTTTCTGTCTAACTAACCAAACATTTTTTCAAAGAGAAGTCACCCCTAAACCTCCCCACGGAATAGAGGGACCCTTCGAGAACTTGCTGGGCTCGCTTTCAGCAAGGCTATCCCATTTCCCAACCGATTGCGCTTCTTTCCACTGATTTTAGCTACTTTTGCCTCTGATCGAACTTTGCTCGCCTGATCATCCATTCATGAACGCGGTTCATGGCCAGGGAGCCGAGCATGTAGCAAATCAGGTCACTCCAGAGGAATCCATGCCCAAGCAGGTATCCTATCAGGGGAATGGATCTAAGCTGGCGTGCCCATGCCTCCTGATAGAGTTGTGTCAACTCAACGCCAAGGCAAATAGCCAGGGTCCATCGAAGCGTTCCCAATGGATGCGGGCGCCGGACAATGAGGGCCAGGAGGCTATACAGGGCTCCTGCCCACAACACGTCGCCGCCGTAGAGAATCATCCACGAGGGCATGAATGGCCGTGCCCAGGTTCTGGATGAAAGCCCTAGACTTATGAGCATCAACGTGATGAGGGTAAAAAAACTTCTGAACGTTGTCTGAGCCGTCATCGGCAATGCTTGGTTTAAAGCTTTTCCTTTTGTAAGCTAGTAGATCACCGCTTGCTTTGAGGATCCACTATCCCTTATATAACCTGCGTGTCTTCAGTAGGCGAACAATTGGCATCGGCGCGGCAGTCCAAGGATTGGACTGCCGAGGATGTGGCCCGCCTCACCAAACTGAGGACAGATCACGTGCTTGCCATTGAGCAAGGTCGCTACCAAGTCTTTTCTGCCCCAGTTTACGCGCGTGGCTCAGTTAAATCCTACGCTAAGCTTGTCAACTTGGACCCGGCTGCCTTGGTGGAACAGCTCAATGCGGAGATCAAAGCAGAGAAACCGTTCGAACGGGGTGAGCCCCTTCAGGGGGCAGAGCGAGGTTTTATCGAGGGCATTGCCTATGCACTCTCCCGTATCCCCTGGAAATTGGTTTTCATCCTGATTGTGATCATTTCTGTTCTGGGCGGCGCACTCTGGGGGATGGACCGATACGAGGCCTACAAAAATAGCGACCCGCTGCAGGACTTGCCCACTGGCTTCTATCAGCCCGAGGCTGCGCTCTCTGAAGAATACCTTCCTGAGCCATCCCAGATGCCCTGAAGCGGCACTTATCCTGCCACAAGGGCCCTCTTGCCAGTTCTTATGGAAGTGTAGATGGCTTCAATGACTTTGAGGTCCTTGAGCCCCTCCTCACCGGAAACCTTCGATGGGCGGCCCTCCAGCACGCAGGCCGCAAAGTCATCCATTTCAGCCGCAAACTGATCGATCTCCACCTTTTCAATGACTTCACCCTTGCTGGTGCGTCCCTTGATGCCACCGTAGCTGTAGGCTGGATCCAGGGAAAACCACCCTTTGTCACAATGGGCGTGGAAACGGTTGATACCCCCGAAAGCGTAGGTGGTGCTGCAATAGGCAAGCACCCCACTGGGAAACTGCATGTTCCAGACAATGGACTCATCCACTTCGGCAAATTTAACGGGGTCGGTCTTGGACTCCTGGGCCGTAATAGCCATGGGTTCCTCCCCGGTAAGGTAGCGACAGGCCTGGAGGGCATAGATGCCGACATCCATGAGAGCCCCTCCACCGGCTAAATCACCCTTCAAGCGCCACTGGTTCGGGTCCCCGATTTTGAAACCGAAGCCTGCGTCAATCATCTTGAGCTCTCCGAAGGTCTTTTCTCTGGCCAGGTTCATGCAGGCCTGATGATGAGGTTCAAATTGGCACCGATAGCCCACAGCTAATTGCCTGTCAGCCTCTCGGCAGGCCTGAATCATAGCCACACAGTCTGAGGCGGTGTTGGCCATGGGTTTTTCGCACAGGACATGTTTGCCTGCCCGAGCACCGCGGATGGTGTACTCGGCGTGCATCCCGTTTGGCAGTACAATGTAGACCACATCGATCTCGGGGTTATTGGCGATTTGATCATAGGTTTCGTAGGAGTAGCAATTCCGCGAAGGGATTTGGTATTTGTCCTGCCATGCCTTGATCTTGGATGGGGTGCCACTGACGATACCTGCCAGGCGACAATGCTTGGTTTTCTGAAGAGCCGGTGCGATTTGATTGGTACTCAGGCCCCCTAGCCCGACCAACGCATAGCCTATCTTCTTCTTTTCCTGTGCTTGAACCCTCGGTAGCCAAAGCTTTGCTTCACCCGCCAGGGCGGCTCCAGCAGCCACCGTGCCTGCTTGCTTGATAAACTGCCGACGGTTAGGGGTCTCAGGTAAAGCAGAAGAAGAGGCTTTGTCTTTGGGTTTCATACACACAATCTCCTCTAAGTTTGATCAATTGCCAAGGATCGGATGAAAGACCCAGCAGGTTTTCTGCATGCCCAACACTATTGGTCTGGCATCTGATATCTCGGGTTGATAAAGTTTAGTGATCTCCATGGCAGTGCCTTCCAACATCTCAAGCCAAGGTGTGTGGGTCCTTGCATCCTGGTTCCTCCATGGTGTGATCACCGTGTTTGGAGCGGATAGCCAAGCCCTCCCGCCTGTCTCTTTCAATCAGCAGGTGCGTCCACTTCTGGCTGAACACTGTCTTCACTGTCATGGGCCGGATGCTTCGCAGCGCAAGGGAGATTTACGCCTGGATGTCGGGGCCGCAGCCCGCTCCAGTGCGATTGTGGCCGGGAACCCGCAAGCCAGTCCCTTGATGGAGCGTCTGCTTAGTCAGGATCCCGATCAAATCATGCCCCCACCCGAAGAGGGAGATCGACTGCCACAGGAGGCGATAGAGCTCTTTGCACGTTGGATCGAACAGGGTGCTGAGTATGATGAACATTGGGCCTTTCAACCCCTCCACCGCGCGGATCCACCTGAGGTCGAAAATGCTGAGTTCGGCACCCTGACCGATATGGATCGATTCATTCTGGCTCGACTCGAGGATGAGGGATTGGGTTTTTCTCCTCCGGCTAGCTCCGCCCATTGGCTGCGGCGAGTGAGTTTTGATTTAACGGGCCTGCCCCCTTCACCGCAGGAGCTGGTATCTTTTTTGGAGGATGATTCACCGGCTGCCAGAGCGAAAATCGTGGATGACCTGCTGGCTTCGCGCCAATACGGAGAACACTGGGGACGCCATTGGCTGGATATTGCCCGCTATGCCGACACGCATGGGGGAAGTGCCATCGGTTTTACCCGCTTTCCCTTTTCCTACACCTACCGCGATTACGTCCTTGATGCCTTTCAAAAGGATCTTCCCT
>JALRAZ010000339.1 GCA_023257935.1 Verrucomicrobiota bacterium | reverse complement strand
GCCTTGGCTAGCGAGCTGAACCACAACCTGGTTGGGAATCCCCAGACCAGGGTGTGCCAGGACGGCCAAACCATGGTCTTGGTGAACCAGCCGAATCATTTCGACCGTTTTAGGGTAGGAGGATGGCACCCACCCCACCCCACCCTTGCGAAGAAACCGTCTAAAAGCCTGACCGACATTGGAAGCCTTGCCGTGAGCGACCAAGGCCCTGGCGACATGAGGTCGACCAGGTGATCGGCAAGTAATGCCTTCGATCACTTGATCAGCATCCCACCCAATGCCCTGCTCAGAGAGCTTGGTGATCATTTGCCGGGTTCTATTCCGACGGCTTTGCTGAAGACCCTCAAGGTGATCTGGCAGTAACCGCAGATGATTTAGTTGAGGGAAGTAGCCAAGGAGGTGAATTTCCTGACCATCGTGTTGGGTCGAGAGCTCGATCCCGGGAACCCAATGCATTCCGGCCTCGCGACAACATACCTCCATGGTCTCCCAGCCCTCGATGCTATCGTGGTCGGTGAGGGCAATGCCCCCCAGACCCAGACTTGCTGCACGCTCCACGATGGTTGCAGGATCCAGCAGGCCATCGGAATGATGGCTGTGGAGATGCAAATCACCGGTCATGCGATCGATTGGAACGCTCGATTGCCTTCCTGGCTGGTCTGAGAACGTCTTGACGGATACGATCGAGTATCCCGTTGACAAACTTCCCGCTCTCCTTGGTAGAAAATCTTTTAGCTATTTCTATCGCCTCATTAAGGCTGACCACAGGGGGAATATCCTCACGGTGAAAAAGCTCATACATGGCAAGGCGGAGGACGTTACGATCCACGACCGCCATACGACCCAGATCCCAATTCTGGACATACTTCTGAAGCCTGATGTCTAACTCATCCTTTTTTTCTAGAACACCTAGAATAAGGCTTTCAGCGAACACCCGCAGGGAAAGGTCTCGCTTTGAGGGAGGTGGCAATTCAATCTTTTTTCCCCAAGTCGCCCTACCCTTTTCATAACCCGACTCAGAAAGTTGGTGTGTTTCCCAAAAATGACGCAAGTGCCCCGGCAGTTCTTCAGCCTCGACTGGGTTCATGTCGTGCTGAAAAAGGAACTGCAATGCCCGTTCTCTGGCTTCTCTTCTTAATCCCATTATCGTGAGTTAGGAACTGAATCAATCACCGCAGGCAAGAGGGTTTTCCGTTGCAGTGGCATTAGTATAGAGGGACAGCAGGATCAATTTCATAAGACCAAGCCTGGATACCACCTCTGACACTTTTTAAGTTTCCAAAGCCTTGCTGGCGCAGAAACTCCAGCGCCTTCATGGAACGAACCCCTGCCTTGCAGTGCAGGTAGTAGGACTGCTCAGGATCCAACTCTTGATACCTCTCAGCCAGCTGACTCAAGGGGAGTAGTCGGGCTCCTTCCACTCGAGCCAGTTGATACTCCTCCTCTTCCCGCACATCAATGACCTCAATGGCATGGGTCGGATCTTCGAGGGCCTGCTTCATATCCTGAACGGTGACTTCGTCTGGGTGCATGTCGTTTGTTGTCTGATGACTGGCTGTGCCGCAAAATTGATCGTAATCAACCAATTCATGAATTTCTGGATGGTCCCCACACAGTGGACAGCCCGGGTCACGTCTCAATTTGAGTTCCCGAAATTTCATGTCCAGCGCATGATAAGTCAAGAGCCGACCCATCATGGTTTGCCCAGCACCCAAAATGATTTTAATGGTCTCAGTCGCTTGAAGGCATCCCATGACACCAGGTAGAACACCCAGCACCCCTCCTTCAGCGCAACTTGGCACCATGCCTGGTGGGGGTGGCTCTGGGAAGAGGCAACGATAGCATGGACCACCCAAATGCGGAGAAAACACACTGAGCTGACCTTCAAAGCGGAAGATACTGCCGTGCACGTTCGGTTTTTTCAGCAGGAAACAGGCATCGTTGGTCAAGTAGCGAGTGGCAAAATTATCCGTGCCATCCACGACCACATCATATTTTTGAATCAGCTGCATGGCGTTATCTCGATTTAGCCTTACAGGATGCATCTCAAGCTCTATGTGTGGGTTGATCTGGGAAAGAGTCTGATGGGCTGAATCCAGTTTGGATTTCCCAACATTTCCGGTTGTATGGAGGATCTGGCGCTGAAGATTGCTTAAGTCGACCTGATCAAAGTCAACCAGGCCAAGTCGACCTATGCCGGCAGCAGCCAAGTAGAGCGCTACCGGAGACCCTAGGCCTCCAGCGCCTATACAAAGCACCGACGCTTGCTTCAATTTCAACTGCCCTTCCAAGCCTACTTCTGGAAGGCTCAGATGTCTGGCATAGCGGGTTATTTCTTCAGGTTGTAGTTGCATCATCCAGTCTTGAGCCCCCCCAACATAATGGAGTCAATGGACAAATCAAGAACCCTGCCAACCACCTGGTCAGACACGCCTGAGACACGATCCATCATCATGAATTCCCAATTGACAGCCCAGTCGCTCTCAAGCAGTTTCGACTCGACCAATACCGTCCATGAAACCTTCTCTGCCTCAATGGAAAATGAGTGCCTGCGCATTCCCTCAAACATGCTTGGCATTTTGTCTGGTCATCCTTGTGGGCTTCGAGCCATCCGGTGGCCAGGCTCAGGGTATCGGCGCCAGGGGCTCGGAACGCCTGATCAACGAACCTGGCCCCTCCTCAAGGGCTGGGGTTCCGGACTGGAGTGTTGATGAGGCTTTTACCCAGGACATCTTCACCTTCGTTCGCATTATGTATTCGACTGGTGGGGGTGGATGGGGAAGAGGTGGCGGAGGATGGAGGGTTGACTACCCCAATGCTGATCTTAATTTTTCCTACCGGCTTGAGCAATTAACTTCCATGAAAGTGCATCCTGACGGAGGCACCATCAGGCTAACCGATGATCAGCTTTTTGATTATCCTTTTATTTTCATCATCGATCCGAGAAGGCTGGTATTCATGGAGGATGAGGCCAAGGCATTGGCGCGATATCTCCTAAATGGGGGATTCCTGATGGTTGACGACTTCTGGGGAGAATCCATGAAAGCTCATTTCATGGCTGAAATGGAAAAAGTCTTTCCTGAGCGAAAACCCATATCACTGGATCTTTCACATCCCATTTTCCACTCAGTTTTCCCTTTGACCTTGAAGCCTCAAGTACCCAGTGAAGATTCAGCAGAGCGGAATCGAGGAAGGGGCGCCTACGAAACGTGGGAGGATGAAATCAGTTACGAAGGTCCAGCCCCCGCTGATTACATAGCCTACCTAGATGACAAGGACCGTATCATGGCCCTGCTTTGCCACAATACCGATCTGAGTGACGGCTGGGAGGAGGAAGGTAAAAGTCAGTGGTTCTTTTCTCGATTTTCCGAGGCCTTATCCTACCCGATGGGCATTAACATCGTGTACTACGCCCTGACACACTAAGCACCTCACATTCTCTGACTCACAGAGCCATCAAGGGGAATGAACACCACTCGCATGTCATCCTTGGAGCATTCCAAGATGGCAACAGAACGATTCACTCCCGCTTTGCGTCGGCCAGCATAACCAGGGTTCACGAACAGCACTCCCCCCATGGATTGCCTATGAGGTCGGTGGGTATGACCAAAGACAACCACATCGGCTCGACCCCGGCTTATATGTTGTGAAACCTGTGTCTCTGGCACAGGCAGTCCCACGATATGATGAATCATCAGACGACGGGAACCCACCTCAACCCAGTCAAAGTCCTTCAATCCCAGATCATAATCCGTGTTACCCATGACCGCTGTGACCGGTGCTATTTGCTCCAGTTCCAAGAGTATGGAGGGTCTACCTACATCCCCTGCATGCACAATGTGAGAGACATCTTGAAATATTTTACGCAAGGAGGGATCAAAATAATCATGTGTATCGGAGATTAGTCCGATGCGGCAGTCATCAACATTTTGCCTCCCTGATGCCCCCATAGTCACCCTTCAGGCAGGCACCTCTTCAGCATCCGATGCATCCGGAACCGCTTCAGGGGGAGCCTTGATTGCGTCGGTTTCCTCCTGATCCTCTTCGCTCGTTTCACCAGCTTCAGACCATTTGGCGGCTCCAACAAATAATCCTGTAAACAGAGCCCCGCTGGCCAAGGTGTTTCGCAAGAACATCCAAGTG
>JALRAZ010000332.1 GCA_023257935.1 Verrucomicrobiota bacterium | reverse complement strand
CATCGGCATCGCGGGCTACACCCGGTCCATGCCACCTAGCCAGGCTGCATCCATACTGAGAAGAGTTTTTCGGTGGTGCGAACAACTTCATCCCCGCTTCGTTCATTACAAGATATGCTCGACTTTTGATTCCAGCCCAAGCGTGGGTAACATCGCTCGGGTCGTCAGGGAAGGGCGCGAAGTCTTTAGTTGTGGGGTGGTCCCCATCTTGGCTGCTGCCCCTTCTTTAGGTCGATACACAGCTTTTGGGCACCACTTTGCATCCACATCCATCGGCAATAATGATCGAGTCCATCGACTGGATCGCCATCCTGCTGTCTCGGGGCACCCTGTGACTCCGATGAATGAGTCCGATTTAATCCGACATCTTCAATCACAGGGGATGGGAAGCATGTTGAATTTTGATATACGCGACTTGGAGAAGCCTTGGCATAGCTCTTTGCGTGCGTGGCAGCATTACATGAATCAAACCATTGAAGGGCTACTAGTCGATGCTACCCATCCACGGCACCTCAAGCGTATTGGTAAAATATTGCATCACAACGCAAGCCTTTGCAGCAGCACCCAGTTTCTGGTTGGTTCATCGGGTATCAGCGAAGCCATAACCATTCAGACTCCACCCTTTCGGTTAGATGATTCCGATTCACACGTGGCTACTCAATGCTCAAAGGATGATTCTCCCATGTTGACACTCTCCGGGAGTTGTTCGCCTGTTACAGGGGAACAAGTAAGCTTCGCAAAATCCGCAGGCATCAAAGTCATATACCTGGATCCGTTTTGCCTTCTGGATACCACAGATCACCCAAACCAATGCAGACGTCTCATCAACCAGGCTGCAATGATTCTTAAACAAGGACATCATCTTATTGTCCATACCAATCAAGGTGGTCCGAACCAAACACTCAAGCCAGAGATTGCCGCACAACTGAGTCGGGCGATTGGTCGATGTTTTGCGAAGGTAGCCTCCACGCTGTTTCAACGTCTTGGTTTGAATCGGCTTTGTCTGGCGGGGGGTGACACCTCAAGCCACACTGCCAAAGCCATGAGGCTCGAAGCATTGGAGGTAGCGGCACCCCTCATGACTGGTGCTCCTATCTGCCGCATGCTTTCCAAGAGAAATCATTTTCTAAATAAGATGATCGTTTTTAAAGGGGGGCAGGTTGGCGAGGTTTCCTGCCTGGTTGACATGATGCGCGATGGTCTGTTTGTCGGAAAAGTTCGCTGCACATGACAGGGCAAAAAAATTGAGTTGAAAGTGTTCAGTCCATACGATTTGGCCAGCCTCAACATTTAACATTGAAAACCATGCATCAATCCAAATTGCCACCAGGCCCAATGAGTCAGGCATCCGATCGCCCCATAAAAACCCTTGGGCTGATTCACACTTCGGCTACCTTGATCCCAGTCTTCAATGAGTTATGCAAAAGCTATCTGCCTGAGGTACGTTGCTTCAATCTGGTCGACGATGCTCTGGTGGGCGATATCATGCGAGCTGGATCCATTCAACCTGGCATCCGTCGCAGGGTGGCAAGTTACCTAATGGCGGGCGAACAAGCAGGTGCCGACCAGCTGTTGGTGACCTGTTCCTCCATTGGCCCGGCAGTTGAGTGGGCATCCTCTTCAGTGAGTGTTCCAGTGATGCGTGTGGACCAACCCATGGCGGACCAAGCCATTGGAATCGGGCATCAAATCGGAGTCGTAGCCACGCTGCCTACAACCCTGAACCCAACCCTTGATCTCATTGAACGACGATCAGCCAGAGTTTGCGCACAAACAAAAGTAAGAGACGTCTTGGTGGAGGGTGCCTTTGACGCCCTGATGGCGCAAGACCCCGAACTTCACGATAGACTGGTTGGCGAAGCCCTGATTCAACTCTCCAAACAGGTAGATGTGATCGTCCTTGCCCAGGCTTCGATGGCTCGAGTCATTCCCTCAATCAAGGGGACCATTGCCACCACTCCAATTCTGTCTAGTCCCGAAACTGCCATTCGATTTTTAGCCGAATCGGGTCACCGCTCGACAATGGAATAAGGGATGCATGACCACCTTGATCTTGAAAGGGATTTTTCTTGCTGGCCTGTTTGTGATCACAATCGCCCTAGGTCGCAAGCAATATTTGAAAGGGTTGCAATTCACATGCTGGATCCTTTGCGGTATTACCGCCGGTCTGTGCTTTCCTGAATATCTGCTTCAGTGGGGTCCGATTAATTTACGAGACAAAGCACTGCTTCTGTTCATTGTTCAAGCAGTGATGTTTGGCATGGGCACGCAATTGCGGCTTGGTGACTTCGCTGGTCTGAAGAGGATGCGTTTTGCTGTGGCCATAGGCATGTTAGGCCAGTTCACCATCATGCCCCTGATGGGTTTTGCTTTGACACATCTTTTTCAATTTGAGCCGGAAATAGCTGCTGGACTGATCCTCATGGGATCTTGCAGCTCCGGTCTAGCCAGTAACGTCATGGCCTACCTCGCAGGGGCCAACTTGGCTCTCTCTATCACCATGACAGCGTGTGCTACCTTACTGGCCCCAATCATGACACCGCTTTGGATGAAATTGTTGGCCGGCGAGCTTATTACCGTGGATGCATGGGGTATGATGCAGCAGATCATCAGCATTGTCCTCATACCTATCAGTGCTGCGCTTTGGCCTGAAGCCTGGAAAAACGCAGGCAAGTCAGGAAAATACCTGCTGCGACTTGGTGCCAGTTCAGGGTTCATATGGCATTTGGCCTCAGTGTGCTTGCCTGCTTGGCACTCGCTGATCCTTGAGCACTGGGGGATCAAAATCCTTGGATCATTGTTGGGGGCATGCCTGATGGGTTCTATCTATCATTTAACCATCCGCGAGTTGCCCACTCTCAAAGAGTGGATGCCGACTATTTCCATGTTTGGCATCCTTTATTTCACTGTGGTCACAACGGCTGCTGGTCAGAAACAACTCCTGCAGATCGGTCACTGGCTACTCTTAGCTGCCATCCTGCACAACCTCGCCGGCTATGTTTTTGGCTATGGCCTGGGTCGCGCATGCCGACTGGATGAAGCTTCCTCCAGAGCCATAGCATTCGAGGTTGCCATGCAGAACGGCGGCATGGCATCTGGACTTGCTGGGGGGATGGGGAAATTAGCCACGGTCGGACTTGCAGCAGCGATCTTTAGTCCGTGGATGAACATAAGTGGATCTATCCTGGCCTATTTCTGGAGCCATTCCGCCTCTCCGCACAAAAATACTATGGATCCTTGCGATGATGTCCTGAGCTGAGCTTAACCCTGGATTGGCACTCGCCTTATCGCCATTGCAATCGATGATCCAAACGCTGGCGCTGTTCGTAGGGGAGTTCCGGCAAGTCGGTCAGGGTGGGGGAGTCGGTCTCATCGAGGGTCTTGATGGCCAGCCTCTTGAAATCACTCCAGCGATCCCAGCCTAAATCGGGTGCGTGGATTACCTGACGAAGGAGACTTCGCCATTCAATGATGATACGATCAATATCGCCCGCACCCAGAAAATCAGTCACCCAGCGGTGTTTGTTCAGTTTACTTTCGTGAATGTCCATGACCACTGATTCCGCCCCAAAGCCGTACTGAGTCGGGACACCATTTTCAAGATACCCAGGTACATTTTGATAACCAAAAGCCTGGTGGCACACCATGGCGAGCCGCCCCCCCCATCGGTGTTCGTCGCGACTGAAACGATGGCCTGCATGCAGGTTAGCCATATCGTAGATGAGTTCCTCTAAAGGGTAATCCGTTGCTTCGAGGGCTGCCGCCACGGCAAGACCATCACCATGTGAAAAGAAACTCACAAGACGCCCCCTCAAGGTGGGATGACCGTCTCGTTCTATGAGTTTGAGTCTTCTCCAAATCATCGCCGTCCCAGTTTTGGCTGTGAGTTTTCGACACATCTCAACCAACGAGCATGACTGGCAAGCCGAAGGAGAAACCCGTCGTACAACCGGAGCCCAAAGAGGGACACCATGGCGATCAACACATACATTCAATAACTGCTTTCCCAGATTGAGATACACCTCAACTTGACGCTTTCGCTCAACAAAACGGACGATCTCTTTTCCCTTTTGACGCAATTTTTTGTGAATCAGGGGCTTGATGGATTTTTCAAGCACGCCATCAGAGATTTGCCTACCTCGCCAATGAATGAGGCGCCTAACCCATTTGGCCAGGATTAACTGACCTGAGGCCAGACGTTCAGCAATCAACATTGATTTCCCATAGATCTTCCACCGACCCTTGTCATCCAGGACGCAGATCTTGCCTTCACCCAACCGCTCTACGGCCGATTCAATCGTCATCAGCGGGCGCAGATGATCCACTTGCCATGAAGCATGGGACTTGGGCGTGGTTTTGATGCCCCAACCCGCAATCAATTCACCTGATGGATCTCGATAGACAGGGGCTAGAATGTTCTCCAGGGGTATTTCCTGCATGACAGGGTCTGCTTCCCAGTCTGATTCACTATTGAGGATTTCGCGCACTTTTCGTCGAACGTAGCGGGCCCTCTCGGCATCGGTATCGAAACCGCAGGGCATTCCTGGATGTTGCATGGCACTCTCTACACCAAGAAAAATAGGCTTACTGGTAAAGAGGCGCTGCTGAACACTGACGGCCCGTTCGAAAGGGCGTTGCTCGCGATCTGCAGCGACCTGCATGATACCTAGGAGGGCACCCCAATCCACCATCTCACTTCGGGCC
>JALRAZ010000326.1 GCA_023257935.1 Verrucomicrobiota bacterium | reverse complement strand
GCCTTGTCCTTGTGGCTCGGGCAAGAAGTTTAAACAGTGCCATGGAAAGTTAAATTAAATGAGAAATAACGAATTGATGGCAGGCGTTGGCTTGCTGGTATCAGGTGTTCGATTAGCTACGGCTGCAGCTGGAATTGCCTTGGGGCACCTCCCATGGATCCAGCAAAGATAGCATCTCCCACGAAAGCGACACCAGGCAAGCTATGCTGGCTATAGTTAACGATAAAGGTGAGACCATCCTCCGCATGTCCTGGGGTCGCATGCACTTGAACACTCAAAAGACCGAGCTTAAGCCACTGGCTGGACTCAATCCGATGTGCTTGAGGGATTAAGCCATTCCCGGTGAAAACCTGCGCCTGGGGTAGCGCTTGGATGAGTTCTGGCAACGCTGCGATGTGATCACGATGACCATGGGTGATCCATATCTGTCCGACCTCAAGCCCACGCTTGCAAATCTCCTGCATGAGGGCATCGGCTGACCATCCTGTGTCCACAATAGCTGTCTGGGTGGAATTTGGGTCTTGAACGAGGTAAGCGTGCACGGCCATTCCACCTCCGTCGGTCTGGATCTGGGTGACCCATGGGTGCCTGATGGGCTCGGGTTCCCAGCCTCTCAGGATGGACTGAAATTTTTTCGGGTTCAGCTCCAGACGCTCGCAAACGGCATTCCACTTAGTGGATTCTGTTGACGGGGCCCTGCCTTCTTGTTCGAAATGTTCCAGATCGGCCTGGCTCCAGCCGAGCATCTCGATGAGCTCTTCGGCCGCCACCCTCAAACCCACTCGACTTTTACGGAAGATATCGCCGGCATGATCTTCAAGACCACTCATGGGATGGACTATAAAGGATCCGAAAAGCGTCTGTCCATGAAGCATGGAGGGAGTGGCCGTTTTGAGGTGAGGCAAACTTTTTCTCCATGGTATCGCAACTCCGGGCCAGAGCCTGTGTTACCAAGCACTATGAACTGGAGCTGGTCTTCATGCCGATGCGTCGTTCCCGCGATGGCGTTTCTTTTGATGTTTGCTGGATGCAGCAAGTTAACTCCCGCGGTGGATACCCATGGTTTTGCTGAGGCTTTTGCCGAGGATGCGGATGGGGTGAAGGACTCTGATTCCCTGCAGCCAGCATCCCTCGCCCTGGTTCAATCTGTGCTTGAAGCCATCCAGCAAGGCCAATGGGAAAAGGCACGGCAGGAATTGGATCAGCTGCGACTTCAAAGCGATCTGAGCCCACGACAGCGTCTGGAAACCAAGTCGCTGCACTCCTTGGTGGGCCAGCAGATGGAGCAAAAGGACAATCCAAAATCAGCCGGAGCTCCTAGCCCAATCAGGGTATAGGCTCATGCATGCAGAGGCTCGGCATGCGCTGATGAGTCATGCGGTGTGCTGGGGGGATCATTTTTACGTCCTTTGTTGGATCAGGACCTGAAACCGATGGCCAAAATGCTCAGGATGCATCAGCGTCCGGAACACGCCTGTTTCCTCGGGTTTGATTTGTTCACCTGCTGCAAGCAGGGAACCCAGGCACTGGTGCATGAAGGATTCCTGAGGGAGCAAGCCGATGGTATTGAGCCCCTCCTCGGCCCCCATTTTTTCCAGGGCTGGAAAATCAACATGAGCGGTCAGATCCCGACTCCCGACTTCTTCAAAAGGATCAGTTCCCATGCGATGACGCCAGTAGGTGCGTAAAGTCCCGCCTGTTCTAGATGGCGAAAATTTTTCCAGGCCCTTGAAGCCATAATCGATCGCTACCACATACCCTCGCTTCAGGGAGCGGGCTGCCTCCTGCCACCAGGTTATGGCAGCCGGTGAGATTTCAATCAGGTAATCATCGGGAAGGGCCTGTTCCAAAAGGGCTTGGTCAGAGGTCTCAAGCCAGTTCAGCCGCAGAGGCTGCTCAAGGGGGCGATGAGTCCAGGCAAGGCCATCCTGTTTCCAGGTGACGCAGCACTCCACCCACTGCCGCCTCGGCTTGCACCAAGCCAAGCGCCGAGTCGGCATGGCATCAAGTAGCTCGTTCGAAAAAATGATTCCCTGATGAAATCGATCCCTCAGGGAGGTCCATGAGTCGACCCAACTCACCTGACCCTCAAAAGCCTTCAGACGCTCTTTTTGGATGGCCTGCCTTTTGGGTGAGGGTTCGAAAATGAGGTATTCCATTTCATGGCAAGGATTGGATGGGGCCATCGCTTGCCTTGCCTTCAACATGTCTTCAGCCAGTTGACCATGGTGGGCACCACATTCAACCCATTGCCATGGAGTCTGACCTGCTTTCCAGGTCATGGCCTGGTGGTGGAGTAGTTTGCCCAGCATCGGTCCAAGGCTCACGCTGGTCTGGAAATCACCCTCCAGGCCCACTGGGTCCTGGTCTGCTTCGTAATAACCCAGCGTGGGATGGTAGAGGACGGTTTCCATGAATTGATCCAAGGGCATCGGGCCATCCTGCTGGATGGCCTGCCTGAGATGTTCCCGCATCGCCGCACTCACGCCCTTAACTCTGCGCGAATTAAGGTCATTGGGACAGAGAGAACTTGAAGGTATGTGATCAGGGATCATAGTCAGTCCATGGATGGAAGCCTGGTCATTTCAGGACCTGAATCGCCGTGGTTTAACATGGCGGCTGATGAAACCTTACTCCAGCTGGCTCATGATTATGGCAGGCTGGTGTTGCGTCTTTACCGATGGGATCGGCCGGCAGTCAGCTTTGGTTATTTTCAATCGTATGATGCGATTGCCAACCTGACACCCGTCCGACCTCTGGTCCGACGCCTGACTGGTGGAGGCCTTGTATCCCATGTGGCCGACTGGACTTATTCTCTGGCTCTTCCAGCTGAGCATCGCTGGTATCAGCTCAAGGCCCGAGAGAGTTACCAATGGGTCCACCAGTGGGTGGATCGTTCCCTGCAAAGCTTGGGGTTAGCAACTTCTCTGGCAGCCAGGCCCATGAGTGATGGACCAGGTCAGTGCTTTTTGGGGGCCGAGCAGGATGATGTCCTGCTGCGTGGGGCTAAGGTGGCGGGAGCGGCACAGCGCCGCACTCGCTCTGGGTTGCTGATTCAAGGCTCCATTCAAATCCCTGGTTCGATGATCCAAACCCATCGTCAGGCATGGGAGGTGGCCATGCGATCCTCAGCCCCCGACATTGTCTGGTCTGAGCTCAAGTTGGATGGTGCGCTGCGAGAGGCTATCGAGCGGCTTGCGACTTCGAAGTATGCCGCCGAGGCCTTTCTCAAGCGACGCTAGCCTTGAGGATCAAGCTCGCGTTCCAAGGCTTAAGGCTGACCGACATTTTCTAGGATCATCAGGGAAGGATGTGGCAGAGCCTGATAGGTGCCTTCAAACCTTTCATCGACCCCGTGTCTCACATAAGCCCCTCCAAGGATGAGGTCCGGGAATCCGTCCTGATTGAAATCGCCAGCATCCATGGTCAGCCACCTTCCCCAATGCTCTTGCCGGATGGTGGAAGCCAGCATGCCCTGGTGGCCCTTGTTTTCCAGATAGACAAAGGTAATGGGGTGTTCCAGTGACCAGTCAGGATAGAAACCGATAGCCGCCAGATCCAGATCACCATCTTGATCAAAATCTCGTGCCAGGGCCTTGATGGCCCCAGGCATGGGGTGAAAGAAGGACTCCTCAAATTCTCCTATTGGGCTCTGAGTGAAAACCCGTACTCCGTGGTAGTTTTTGACAGGTGCATTGCGAATTTCCATGTTGTTGCCATTGACCACTAGCAGGTCCACCCGTTGATCCTGGTTCCAGTCCAGCAGATCGAAAGCATTGTAGCCATAGCCGGCAAATTGCTTGAAGATCACCTCTTCAATAAACCCTTTGTTTGCCTCCTGAGTGAAGAGCAACAATTCCTGCTGCTGCTGCGCAGT
>JALRAZ010000280.1 GCA_023257935.1 Verrucomicrobiota bacterium | reverse complement strand
GTTTGTCTGGCTAGTCTAGCCATGAATTGGCAGGTGGGTCCATCTGCAGGTTCGGCGGTAACCGAGGTTTTCATCGAGAAACCGGTCGCAAACATTTCAGGTAACACGATCACCCCCCCTGGCTGAGGCGTGTTAGATTCGGTCAGCTCCAGCACTTTGCGATAATTTTCCTCTTTATTTTCCCAGGATAGATTCCACTGATAGGCGTATAGGTTCATGTGCGTTGCTTGAGTTGCTCAAGTCCTGCAATCAGGCGCTCAAGGGCTTTGGTCGCGGTGACTTCATCGAAAGCTCCGTAAGCGACTCGGAGGTAGCATGCTTGCTCCAGCCCGAAAGCGGTTCCAGGTATGAGAGCAATGTGGTGCTGTTCGATCAGCCATCGCACCACCTCGAGTGAGCTACGATCGACTTCGAGTCGTAGAAGCAAATAAAAGGCGCCTTTGGCTGGAACGATTTGAAGCCAGGGTTCAAGGCTGGAGAGTGCCTTGATAAAGCTTTTTCGGATTCGATTGATCGTTTCCAGATGGGGCTGACAATACTGAGGACCGATCTGGATGGCTCGGGCTGCGGCAAACTGGGAGATAACCGGAGCGCAAATGAGATTGGTGTCTTGAATCTTTTGAATGGGAGCCAGTAGTTGGGGCGGGATCACCATGTATCCGATACGCCAGCTCGCAAAACCGTAGGATTTTGAAAGGGAAAAAAGCGAGAGAGTATGATCAGAGGCCGATGGGAGGGATCCAGGTGAAAAGTGCGTTGATCCATCGTAGTGGAAATACTCATAGGCCTCATCTGAGATATGATAGAGACCGTGATTGCGACACCACGCATTGATCGCCTCAAGCAGTGGGCGAGGGTAAACCGCTCCGCTGGGGTTGTTTGGAGAGACCGTAACCACCGCTCGAGTACGCTCGGTTAGGGCTGCTTCCAAATCTTGAATGGACGGCAGCATGTCTGGCCCGGGTTCGATCAGTCGAGGTTCAATACCCAGCATGCTCAAGGCCATTTCATGATTGAAATAATAAGGTTTTGGAAGGATCACCTCATCGCCTTGTTCAGCAATGGCCATGATCGCATGCATGAATGCCATGTTGCTACCAGCTGTGACGACCACCCGTTTTCTGGGGTCGGCTTGGATACCGTTTTCAGATAAAATTTTATCAGAGATGGCCTCTAACAGCGGGTCGATACCCTGAACGAGCTTGTAGCGATGGTTTAGAGGGTCTGCCCAGAAGGTCTCTAGCCCTTCGGTAATTTCACGGGGTGGGTCATAGAAGACCACGCCTTGGCCAAGTGATAGCGTTCCAGGATTTGATCTCACCCATTCTCCGACGATAGGAATAACCGGGTCCTGCACCTGCTGGAGGCGCTTGGCAACGCCGAATCGGTTCATACTCTTACCCTTGGTTCAACCCTGGCCTTGATGCCCATGATCGGCCAGTATCTCGCTCTGGGGCTGCCCGGGCAAGCCTTCAAATCCATGATGCCAAGGCTGAAGCCATAAAAGATTCACCGTGGCTGTTCTTTGGGATAAGCCAGCCAGCGATCTTTTTGCTCCTCATGCGCCATGGTGGAACCTAAGGTGCTCACTATAAGATGAGCGACTGCGATATATTTGATCTGGTGGTGATAGGTGGAGGCCCTGGCGGTTATGTGGCTGCCATTCGATGTGCTCAGCAAGGGATGAAAGTGGCATGTGTGGACAAAGCCTTGCTACCGGGAGGTACTTGCCTGCGCGAAGGATGCATCCCAAGCAAGGTGCTCCTGGAATCCAGTGGTCACTTTGAACAAGCCTCTGAGCAATTGGCTCAACACGGGGTGATCATCGAGGGACCTCGTTTGGACCTTGATCGGATGATGAAGCGTAAGGAACAGACCGTTCACATGCTGGGAAAAGGGGTTGAAAGCCTTTTTCGCAAGCATGGGGTGACATTCCTGCACGGAGAGGCCAGGCTTGAAAAGGCTTCCACGGTATCGGTGCTGACCCAAGCCGGCGATTCGATAAGACTGGAGGCTCCACGTGTCCTCCTGGCCCTTGGCAGTCGCCCGCAGCAAGTCCCGCAGGTTCCCATGGATGGTGAGCGGATTGTAAGCAGTTCAGAGGCGCTCTCATGGTCCACAGTTCCTGAACATTTGATTATCATTGGTGGTGGCTACATCGGGCTGGAACTTGGGTCGGTGTGGAAACGCCTGGGGAGTCAAGTCACGGTCATTGAAGCTGAAAATCGCCTTTTCTCGCACATGGATGAAGGTCTTGCGCAGGAAGCCCAACGTCTGTTCAGCCGTCAGGGTATCGAAATGATCCTAGGTCAAAAGGTGCTTGGTGCATCCAATCTTGGTCATGGTTGTCGTGTGGACCTAGCTGATGGTAGGCAAGTCATGGGCTCGCACGTGCTTGTGGCTGTGGGGCGTTGTCCGCGCTCTGATGGTGCTGATCTGAGCGCGATGGGCGTCAATCTGGATGATCGCGGCCGTGTCGAGGTTAATGAGCAATTTGAAACCTCCGTGCCGGGTGTTTATGCCATTGGTGACCTGATAGCGGGCCCGATGCTCGCGCACAAGGCGGAGGAGGAAGCTGTCGTGCTGGCAAGGCAATGGCAAGGCGAGAGTGTCGTGGTCCATCACGATCGTATTCCCTCAGTGGTCTACACACATCCCGAGTTGGCTTCAGTGGGTCTCAGTGAGCAGGCTCTAGTGGCCTCGGGAAGAGCCTTTAAGAAGGGGGTTTTTCACTTTCGGGCAAACGGGCGAGCCCGGGCTGCAGCCAAAGTAGATGGATGGGTCAAAACCCTTGCGGACCAGGCCACTGATGAGATCCTGGGTGTCCACATTATCGGGGAAGGGGCAGGGGAACTCATACACCAGGCAGCCACTGCCATGCATTTCAAAGCCACCCTTGCAGATCTTGCTAACATTTGCCACGCCCATCCGACCTATGCCGAAGCTGTGCGAGAATCAGCCCTGGCTGCCGATGGGCGAGCCATTCATGCCTAGTAGATTCTGATTGTTGCATCCCCAAGGTGGGGTGAAGCGTTTAACTTAGTCAATGGTATCATGGAAATGACCACAGAAATGCTCATGGTTTTTCTACTCATGGTCGTGGTTTTTGCTGCCATGATCATCGAACGGCTGCGTTCTGATGTCATTGCTATCTCAGCCATGGTGATCCTCATGCTTGGAGGCATTCTGTCTCCATCTCAGCTATTTCAAGTTTTCGGTCATGAGGCTGTGGTGACTGTCGCTTGTATGTTTGTCATCAGTTCAGCCCTTGAAAGAACAGGAGTCATAGCCAGGCTCGGTGCCATTATCTTTCCATACTTGGGGCGCAATGACCTTTCAGTGAGTCTGGTCTTGTTGCCCTTAGTCGCCATTCTCTCCGCATTTATCAATAACACTCCCGTGGTGCTGGTTTTCATGCCGTTGGTGATGACGATTGCAGCTCGCCATCAGATCAGGCCCTCCAAGCTTCTTATCCCACTCTCCTTTGCCTCCATTTTTGGGGGGTGTTGTACCCTGATTGGAACATCCACCAATATCTTGGTCAGTTCAACCGCTCAGCGAATGGGAGAAAAGCCCTTCGGCATGTTTGATCTGACCTTCGTGGGAGGGATTCTCGCGGTGGTAGGCATGGTCTACCTCTGGACCCTTGGGAGGAAGTGGTTGCCAGAGCGAGATACCTTATCGACGATTCTTCAGACCACCGAAAACAAGCAATTCTTTACCGAAGCCATGATCATCGAAGGATCCCCTCTGATTGGTCAGCGCCTCTCAGAAAGCCCCATTCGGAATATCTCTGGAGCGCGCATTATTGAGGTCATCCGCCATGACGACCTGACAGGGATGGCCTTGGACGAAATCGTTTTTGAGGTGGGCGACCGCATACGGTTGAGTACTCGGCTCTCTTCGGTCATGGAGCTCAAGGATTTGGTGGGGCTACAAATTCAGGAAGAGAATGAAGACATTGGATTGAAATGGGTGGGAACCCAGCGGGCTGCTCTTGTCGAATGCGTTATCAGCCCCAGATCTGGGCTGATTGGTAAGACCGTAGCGCGTGCGGACTTGAGAAGAGCCTTTGGTGTGTTGGTCTTGGCAGTGCACCGGCATGGCGTCAATCTCAAGGAAAAAGTTGGATCCACTGTTTTGATGTATGGCGATACGCTGCTTCTTGAGGGAACTGAAAGTGCGATTGAGCGCCTCCGGGAATCCCGTGATCTGATTGTCCTCGGTGGGCAGCCTCATCTGCTGCCGCTCAAGCACAAGCAATGGGTAGCTGGTCTGCTGGTCGCAGGCATGGTTGCAGCCTCCGTGCTAACCTCTGTGCCGATAGCTGCACTAGCCCTGTGTGCCGCTTTGGTAATGGTGTTGACGGGATGTCTGGACATGGATGAAGCCTACAGGGCTTTGGATTGGCGGGTGCTTTTGCTGATTTGCGGTATGCTGGGTCTTGGGATGGCTCTTGAAAAAACCATGGGTATTCAATGGCTAGCCAAACACCTGCTAGATTTTTTTGGCAGTTACCAGGCCCCAGGATATGTCGTCCTTTCGGCCTTGATATTGATGACATCTCTGTTGACCACCTTCCTTTCCAATCACGCAGTTGCGGTAATCATGACGCCGATTGCGGTGCAAATGGCGCAATTCTTCCAGCTCAATTCCATGCCTTTCATGGTGGCAATTGCAGTGGGAGCTTCCGCGTGCTTCGCCTCACCTGTGGGGTATCAGACTAATGCACTGGTCTATGGGGCAGGAGGGTATGTCTTCAAGGACTTCATTCGCGTTGGCTTACCCCTGAATCTGCTGATCTGGTTAGCCGCTTCAGTCATCATTCCCATGGTGTGGGCTTTGGGGGCACCTTGGGGAGTGCAATGAATCAAGTCATCTATCCGCCCGCAGCGATCTGGACGATTTCCAGTCGATCACCTTCCTGGACAGTGTGCTGAGCAAACATGGATGGAGCGACTGCTTTACCATTGAGTTCGACCACGACAGACCTTGGAGGGAATCCCAGGTCGCTGAGGAAGATCTCTAGGGAGCAGGGCAGCACCTCGGATTCGACAGGTTTACCGTTGGCAACAACGCGAGACATACTTTTTGGAGGGTTTGACTCACTCATGTTTTAAGATGGCAGCATCCCAGTCCTTCCATACTGGTTCATAGCCGCTGCTCCGGATGACTTCGGCCATCTCAGCCGGACTTCGATGATCAGCGATATCGAACTGTCCGGTGGCCTGTCTTGGCTTGAGTTGATCTGAATCGGCAAGAGGCTCGAGGGCTTGAATCCGGCCTTTTGTAGTCTGATGAAGATTGGATTGCCCCGCACCGGTGTAACCTCCTGGTTCGGTGTGGCTGCCAGCACTCATGGTGGTGATGCCTAGCGGAATGAGTCCATCTCTCAGGGAAGCTGGTTCTCGGGTTGAAAGGACCTGGCCAACGTCAGGAAAGCAAATGCGAAAGGCTGCAATGAGTTGGACCAGGGAACGATCATCAAAGGCTGTCATGGGCTCAAAAGCCCCCGCACAAGGCCTGAGTCGAGGAAAAGAAACGGTGATCTGGGATTTCCAGCATTTTCGCAACAGGTAATCGGTGTGGGCTGCCAGGGAAATCGCCTCGACTCGCCAGTCGGCCAAACCGAACAAGGCTCCAATGCCAAGGCGCCTGAATCCTGCACCATAGGCTCTTTCCGGGGTATCCAATCGCCAGTCAAAATCTTTTTTGGGACCAGCCGTGTGCATGGCCTGGTAAACATCCGTATCGTAGGTTTCCTGATAAACCACCAGCCCCTCAGCCCCAGCCCTGACCAAAGGCTGGTAGTCGGCTTGTTCCATGGGGCCTACCTCAAGGGAAAGGGAGGGTACCAGCGGAGCCAGGCGTCTGATGCAGGCTTCCAAATAGCCATTGCTCACGAATTTGGGATGTTCACCTGCGACCAACAGAATATGGCGGAAACCCTGGTCGGCCAGTGCCTGAGCCTCTTGCTGGACTTCCTTTTCCTCCAAAGTCACTCGCAAGATGGGATTATCCCTCGAAAAACCGCAATAAGCACAATTGTTAATGCACTCATTGGAAAGGTATAGGGGCGCGAACAGTCGAATAACCTTGCCGAAACGTTGTTGGGTGATCGCTTGAGAAAGCTGACCGAGTTCTTCCAGCCGCTTGGAGGCTGCTGGGGAGAGCAAGGCTGTCAATCGATCCAGACCGCGCAGAGAGCCTGCCAGAGCCATATCCACCTGGCTGCTGGTTGTCGCCATGCATTGATCAAAATGCTGGCTTTTGGATAACTTTGAGTAGGCCTGAGAAAAACTCACGCAAGGACTATGGAACAGGCAAGGGTGTGGGGCAAATGGATTGATGAAAAATCAGCCATGATTGGCGCCTCCGCTCAGGGCCTTTTCGAGGCTGGCGCAGACTGTCTTCAGGATCTGGATTCGCGCAAATTTCTTGTTGTTGCCTGCGATTAAAGTCCATGGAGCCTGATCGGTATGCGTCAGGTCAATCATGTCGTTGATGGCCTCCTGATAGGCTGGCCATTGTTTGCGGTTTCTCCAGTCCTCCTCGGTTATCTTGTGCCGTTTGTAGGGGATTTCCAGGCGCTTTTGAAATCGTTCTAGCTGTTTTTCCTTACTGATGTGGATCCAGAATTTGCACAACACACATCCGTGCTGAACGAGTTGATCCTCAAATGTGTTGATTTCCTGGTAAGCCCGTTGCCACTCATTGGATTGGGCAAATCCCTCTATCCGCTCAACTAAAACACGCCCATACCATGAGCGGTCAAAAATGGTGATTCGACCAGATGGAGGCAGGGGCTTCCAAAATCGCCAAAGATAGTGAAACTGATGCTCCTCCTCGGTGGGAGCAGCTACGGAAACAATCCGATAAAGCCGTGCATCAATCGCCGCAGTGACGCGTTTGATCGCACTGCCCTTACCGGCCGCATCCCACCCCTCAAAGACAAGCACTGTGGGGATTTTGCGTTCGTAGGCTTCCCAGAAAAGTCGGTGACAGCGTGCCTGATGTTGGATCAATTCATCGTGATAAACCTGGTTGGTCAAGCGCTGACGCAGGTCGACCTCATCAAGCCAGTTTTTCTGGCATTGCCTCGACCAAGACTTTTGTTTTGGCTTTTTCTCTTTTGCCTTGTGAGTTCGGATGGCCTGGAGCATGTGTTCATGCAAAATCCTCCCAACTTCTATATTTCGCCAGGATTTGTCCGATGCGTCGACGACTCGCCAGGGCGACTTTTGGACATGGGTGAGAGAAATGACCTCGGCTGCGTTCTCTGAAAAAGCCTCATAGAGATTGTGGTATTTCCAGTCATCTCGCATGGCGCGCCAGTGTTCTTTGGGATTTTCGTAGAGATCCTTGAGTCGGCGACGCTGGGTTCCTTTGTTTAAGTGAAGCCAGAGCTTAAGGTGAGAGGTGCCGTCGGCTTGAAGCATATCTTCGAAAGCCAAAATCTCCTGACTTCTATCAGCAATCCAAGCTTGCGGATGACGGTGTTCGACCCCTTCGGCGATGACATCGGCATACATGCCCCCGAACCAGATATGCATGCGGCCTCTTCTGGGAATGGCCTGCCAGAAGCGCCATTGGTAGGGGCGATGAGCCACTTCGCTTTCCTGGTTCCAGAAACTGTGTGTCTCAAGTCCGCGTGGGTCGAGCCACTCATTGAGCAATTGAATGATTTCACCCTTTCCGGCACCGTCAACCCCTGCGATGGTGATGATCACAGACTGGCGGGTGTCAGCAAGTTCGATCTGAGCCTGAAGCAGGTCAGCCCTGAGGTCGGTCAAGAGCTGCTGGTAGGCTTTTCGCGAGATCGCCCTAGCAGGTTCCATTGACTCAAACAACTCACTTGCTTGCCTTATTTCTTCATTCATGGAGTGCTGAAGTGCAAGATTTATGGGTCAAGGCGCGATCGCTTGCAATCCCGCATTCGACGGCCCCAAGATGGAACAGATTCTGCAAGCTCAGTAGATCAGTAGATCAGGTAGGGCGTGCGTTCCTTCCTGAAGCGGTCCACTCCTTGTTGCCAAGCATTGACGATTTGAGGGACTCCACGGCCACGTTCCATGTCCCTGCGTGTGGCGTCGGTGCCATTGACCTTATCAAACAGGCCCCATTTTTTGCCTGCCTGATTTTGAACCTTGAACATGTCACGACCTTGGGAGAGGCGAATGGCCTCAATCACGTAGAGGTTGATGGGCGTTAAGGGGGCTCGAGCCGCATCAACCACCTCCACCTTGATGGCTGGTAGCACTCGTCCTTTGTTCGGTCCACGCCCCACGGTGGTTTTGATAGGATGAAAATTCACCCCAGGCAAAGC
This sequence comes from Verrucomicrobiota bacterium, assembly GCA_023257935.1. GTDB lineage: Bacteria > Verrucomicrobiota > Verrucomicrobiia > Limisphaerales > AAA164-E04 > UBA7971. The sequence goes on along the minus strand of JALRAZ010000280.1, from coordinate 6,062 downwards.
ATAGGCATTGAGTCGTTGGCTGACTGATTCAGACTGAAGCCATGAAGCCCCTACAAGTTCGAAGGGATATTTCGTGCCAAATCCAAGATCAACCCCACCGATCTCTCCGACCATCCCCATGGCCACCTGATATAGCGGCGAATGAGCATGAGGAACAAGTGGAGAAGTCGGTCTCCAGGGCAATCCGGTGTCTTGCCAGACCATGTTCCTTTCCCACCCCTGCATGGGGACCACATACAGCAAGCATGGATGCTCAATCATGCCTGAGCCATTGATCATTCGGGCCAATTCCCCGCATGTCATGCCGTAAACATAGGGTATCGGCCATTGGCCTACCATTGAGCGGAAACTCGGGTTGAACAGGGGACCCTCAATGCGGATGCCGCCAAGTGGGTTGGGACGGTCCAGAACCATGAAAGCAACACCAGCCTGACCGCATGCATTCATGGCCAGTCCCATGGAACTGATGAAGGTATAAGAACGTGCTCCGGTGTCTTGTAAATCGTAAACAAGGATATCGATTTCCCGGAGCATTTTTGGGGTAGGTTCTCGAGTGGGGCCGGGCCCATAAAGGGAAAAAACGGGCAAACCGGTTTCCGAGTCTGTGTAGTTTGCCACCTCTTTACCAGCTGGGGCTTTACCATCTAAGCCGTGCTCGGCACCAAAAAGGGCAACCAAATTGACCTCTGGGGCATCGAGGAGTCGCCGAATGGTGGAAATGCCTGCTTGATTGATGCCGCTTGGGTTGGTCAGGAGTCCAACACGTTTGCCTCGAAGAGGTTCAAATGCTTGAGCCACCAGCTGATCACTGCCTAACTTGACCTCAGCCACTGCCTGCGCGGCAAATGTAAACAATATGAGTACCGATAGGATCCATGATTGTGACCATCGCATGCTTTTAACATAAAGGACTCCTTGCCAGTTCTCAAATCCTTGGCAGCGATTGTTCCCTGAATAAAACCCAAAACAATGGAAAGAGCTGGGTTTTCCCGCACCTTTTTAGAGCAGGCTCAAAATGAAGCTTGAGTCCTGACTTGTCAGGTCGCCCCGAGGCGCAACATATTCTGTTTATGAAAGGGAACTCTCGGCTGCTTCATTCATCCTGCTTGATCACCTTGCTGGCCGCTTCGGTGCGAATAGCCCTTTGCTCTTGCCAGGCTCAGGAGGTTCCTGAGCCCATCAAGGCCCTACTCATAGCAGGAGGATGCTGCCATGACTATGCCGGACAGCACCAAGTCATTGCAAATGGGATCCAGGAGCGCTCACGAGTCCGAGTTGATGTTGTCTGGACGGACGATGGTTCAACACACCCACCTTTGCCCATCTTCGCTAATCCTAACTGGGCTGATGGCTACGATGTGATCATTCACGACGAATGCGCCGCTGATGAGAAGGATCCCGCAGTCCTCGCACGTATCTTGGCTGTGCACAAGACTGTGCCGGCCGTGCACCTGCATTGCGCCATGCATAGTTTTCGCGTTGGCAATGAAGACTGGTTTCGGCATCTGGGTCTGCAATCAACTGGCCATGGCCCGCAGGAGCCCATTGACATTCATTTTACCCAAACCGATCACCCCATCACAGCGCCCCTGAGTGATTGGATCACCACACGGGAGGAGCTCTATAACAATCAAAAGCTTTTTGATGCGCAACCCTTAGCCACCGGAAAGCAGTTGCTGACTCGGGGAGGTAAGGAGCGTGTCGTGGAGCATGTGGTTGCATGGGTTAACGAGGCACAGGGTGCGCCTAGTTTCAGTACCACCCTCGGGCATAACACCCAGACAGTCGCTGACCCAAGGTACTTGGATTTAGTGACGCGTGGTTTGCTCTGGGCCTGCGGACGCCTTGAGGAGCCCTATCTGAAGCCCTACCATGGGCCATCAAAGGTTACCAAGACCGAAAAGCGATCCTCCACCTCCAATGCTGAACCGCGGCCGCGGGCGGCTCGCCCCGAAAATGCCACCCTGGTGAGCGTGACGGCAAGCAGTCAGCAGGATGGCCGCGCCCCATGGATGGCTGTTGATGGGGATGCGCAATCCCGCTGGTGTGCCAATGGACCTAGCACGCCTCAGTGGATCCAGCTCGTTTTTGACAAAAAGGTCTCCTTGTCCGGTGTGGATGTCCGCTGGGAAAGCTCCAGCCAAAACTACGGATACTATCTGGAGAAATCGGATGACGGAGAAAAATGGGAACGTTTTTTTGATGCCACATCCAACGATAAACCTGGGACAACTCAGGCTCGTTTTGACCCTGTTTCGATGAAATGCTTGCGCTTGACCGGTACCAAAACCTCTGGTGGCTGGGTGAGTCTTTGGGAATTGGGGGTGTTGGGTGAAGGCATTGAGCAACTTTACCCGAAACTGTCATCCGCTGAGGAATCGGTTGCATTCGATGCCTATGCCGAATCAGGTAATTTGCCAGCTAAGGCCGTTTCTCTGTCGGTTGAACAGGAAGCCAGCATCCTCAAGGATGCCTCGGTCGCGGAGGGGTTTGAAATGACTCTCTTTGCGCCTTCCCAAATGGCCAACTACCCGGTGTATGTCGCAGCTTCTCCTGGTGGCGACCTTTACGTCTCGAGTGATGGCAACGGTTCCCTCGGGCGTCAGCCAGGGCGAGGCAGGGTGTTGAGGCTCCGTGATTCCAATCAGGACGGTAGGGCCGATGAGGTCACCCCATTTATCGATCAAATCGATTCTCCCAGAGGTTTGATCTGGGACCATGATCGCCTTTATCTCCTTCATCCTCCCCATATTAGCGTTTTTTATGACCAGGATGGGGATGGGGTATCAGAGGCTTCCCAGCGCCTGGTTTCGGGGATTGCTTTTGATTTTGATCAGCGTCCACCGGACCACACCACCAATGGGCTTGAGTTAGGAGTGGATGGGTGGATTTACATTGCCGGAGGAGATTTTGGGTTCATGGATGCTGTGGGAACCGATGGCAGACGGCTGCAGCACCGGGGGGGAGGGGTTATCCGCATTCGCCCTGACGGTACTGGCATGGAGCTGTTTGCGACAGGCACTAGGAATATCCTCGGCACGCCCATGAGTCCTTTGCTTGATCTCTTTGCCAGGGATAATACCAATGACGGGGGAGGTTGGGACATTCGCTTGCATCACTTTTCTGGGCTCGAAGACCATGGTTACCCCAGACTTTACATGCATTTTGGGGATGAGCATGTCGCACCGCTGGCTGATTATGGAGGAGGTTCAGGCTGCGGTTCGGTTTACATTCATGAACCTGGTTTTCCTGATGCCTGGGCCAATGCTCCCTTTACCTGTGACTGGGGTAGGGCAGCTACTTTCCATCACCAGGTGCAGCGTGAAGGGGCTAGTTTTCGAGAGATTTCCCAACCCACTCCTTTTATCAAAGTGACTCGCCCAACCGATGCGGATGTAGATGGCATGAGTGCTGTTTATCAAGCTAGCTGGAAGGGCCCTGCCACCTTTAACTGGGCAGGCCCCGATCATGGCTACATCGTGCGTGTCACACCCGCAGACTATGAGCCTGAACCATTGCCTGATTTCGAAAAACTTTCAGATGAGGAACTCATTGAAGGCATGGAATCGCCGAGTCAGGTGCGCTTGCTTGCAGCCCAGAGAACATTGCTCAGGCGCCAGTTGCCCGATTCAACCATGGCTCGCTTACTAGAGGTTTGTGCGGACGAAAGCAAGGCGCTGCGCACCAGGGTTGCAGCCCTTTATGTGATCGCACAGCCTGGGGTTCAAGTATCCTTAAGTCACGCAGTGATGCCTCGCCTGCGTCCCTTGCTTGATCTACCCGAGTTGGCCCCCTTTGTGTTACGCGCGCTGGGTGACATGGGGTTGGATCAGGTAACCCAGACTGGAAAAGGCCCCATTGAGGCTGCCTGGCTTGAGCAAGCTCTCAGAAGTCATGACCCGCGAACCCGCCTTGAGGCCCTGATATCTGCAGCACGCCAAGGTAAACATCAGCTGGCTTCGCTGATTACTGAAACCCTCGGTGATCCTGACCCACTTTTGGCCCACACGGCCTTTCAAGTGCTGGCTAGACTTGAGGCCAGCGATGCTTGTTTTGCCGTGTTGGATCACAGTGGACTTGCCTCTGAGCAGAAACATGGGGCATCCCTGGCTTTAAGGCGCATGCATCGATCAGACGTGGTCGAAGGGTTGATAAGCCGTCTTGAGATTGGAAGTCAAGCTGAGGAGGACCGCTTCCTGCTTGCTGCACTTTGTCGACTCGTGCATCGAGAGGCTCCATGGAAGGGGGATAGTTGGGGCACTCGACCCGATACACGCGGGCCCTATTACCAACTCGAAAGATGGGGACAGAGTGAGCGCATTCTTGATGTTTTGCTTACCTATCTTAGGCAGGCTCAAGGTTCTCAGGCCGCTTGGCTGATTGGTGAGATGAATCGCAATCGCATTCAATCGGATCGAGCGCTCGATCGAATCCTCGATCTCGCGCTTGAAGGCAAGGTGCCGGCAGGGGAAGCGGTGGCCCAGCTCTCCGCATTGAAGGATATCCCCCCTCGGGCGATTCCTCTGCTCGTTCGCACAGTCCAAGCCGCTGATGCGACACCCATGCAAAGGGCCCAGTCTGTTGAAGCGATGATGAAATTATCCAGCCGTGAACTTTTTCCGGTGATCATCAAGGCTATGGTCAAGCTGGATGAAGATCAGGGAGCGGGGAAAGCCAGGGATCAAGCTCGTCGGGCTTTTCTCAATGGTGCCTTGCTGGAACCTTGGCATGCCGATCTCGAACAATGGGCTGCTACAGAGCTCAATACCCCCTCGGGTCAGTGGGCACATGCTGCTTTGCTTGAACTGGCTGGAAGCAACGGATTGAGCCCAGAAACGCGTGAATTTGTGGAACAGGCCATTGATCTAGCTTGGCTCGAAAACGAACGACGCCTGGTCATGATGGAAGTGGCTGCCTCCAACCGAAATCACGTTCTGGATGATCGGATCAGGGTCTCTCTCAATGATCCAGACGAAGCCGTCGCTCAGCAGGCAAGGCGCGCAGCCAGACGTTTGAGGATCGAGGCCTTAGCAAAAGACACCACTGCCTTGATCCAATCGTTGAGTCTGGAACAAGCCCTGGTCAGTGTGGTTGAAGAAAAGGGTGATCCCGCTCTAGGGGAAGCCATCTTTATGCGAGCTTCATGCCAGATGTGCCATACCATCAATCAGGATCAGGAGCAAAAAGGACCCTACCTGGGAAATATTGCCAACACCTATCGGCGTGAGGATTTGGCCAAGGCCATCCTCATGCCAGGCAATACCATTGCGCAAGGCTTTGCCACACATGTGATTGAGCTGTCTGATGGGGAGGAGATTACCGGGTTTGTGGTTCAGGAGTCCGGCGAGGAGGTTGTGGTGCGTGATATCCTTGCCACCGCTCACACTGTTAAAAAAGACCAGATTCTCTCTCGCAGGGTGTTGGACAATTCGTTGATGCCAGAAGGGCTCATGATGCCGATGGCGGCATACAGCACGACCGTCGCCGACAGAAACAGATAGCCGATCGTCGAGCGCGACATGCCAAACTGCTCGAGGATCGCGAACACGATGACGAACAGCACCACCGCCCCGGTGTAGAAGCCGTATACCCTCTTCAGGGTGCGATTAAAGGCCTTTTGCGAGACCGGCTGATCGCTCACGACTCGTCGTCCTCGTGAACGCCGTATTCCCGGTCGAGCCGATCCATATAGCGGTCGTAGAACCAGATGATGCCGAGATAGACGACGAGCGATCCCTGCGCACCGAGGTAGAAGGCTAGCGGCCAGCCAAAGAAATTCCCATCGAGTGCGCGCGCGAAATAGCCGACGACAAAGGTCACAAGAAACCAGATGAACAGCAATGCGACCGTCACGACGAGCGTGCGCCGCCAGTAGTCTGCAAGCCCTCTACGCAGACTCATGTCGATGCCCGCTGCGTCGTCGGATCGCGCTGTTCGATCTGGTGCGGCGTCTAATTGGCCTGCTTGAGCTGATCGAGGATTGCCGGGTTCTCAAGCGTGGAAACATCCTGCGTAATTTCCTCACCCTTGGCAAGCGCCCGCAGCAAGCGGCGCATGATCTT
>JALRAZ010000263.1 GCA_023257935.1 Verrucomicrobiota bacterium | reverse complement strand
TCGAGGGCAGCGCTAGCTACGCGTTCTACTTCACCGCGATCAAGGCTGGTGCCTCGACCGCGATTGCTGGAGATAACGCCTTTGCCATCAAGCTCGATCAGTGGAATGAACAAGGTCTCTTCGGAACCACCCAATTTGGTGTGGCTGATAACCTGTTCAGCGCTGTCAACGGCCAAAACGTCGCCTCCGTGTTTGATGCTCCTGTGCACGTGGTGCTTGTGAGTGACGCGGGCGCTGGCTCGACCGACCTCTACATCAATGGAGTCCTGTCCGGTAATTGGGGTGGTAGCATTCCATTGTCTGGCCAGGTCAAGGTCATGGGTGCCCGTCTCGAACAGGCTACCGATCACATGGGAGAGGGTTCTGCCATGCATGCTTGGGCTACCTACACCGGTAAGCTCACGGCTTCAGAAGTGCAGGATCTCTACAACAATCGCCCAACTATAGCTGAGCCTCCTGTTGAACCCACCGTGGCGATCATTTCGCTCGATGGTGTGCCTGCATCAGGATCCGGTCTCGACGGCCGTTACTGGCAGGCTGAGCCCAAGGGAGTCGGATCATTGGCCGAAGTGGGTCAGGGTATCATTGACAATACCCGCCCTGTGGGCGTGTTCACCGCTACGGGCTTGACCTACCAAGGTGGCAACGACATCACTCCCATCCGCGAATGGTTGGGTGCTGATGGAGACTCCTATGTGGGGGGTGAAGGCGACATGAATGATGGTGTCCTGAGCTTCACCGGTTATGTGCGTATCGACAGCGCAGGCGAAGTGGCCATCCGCTCTGAATCCGATGACGGATCGAAGATCTGGATTGGTGGCGAGCTGGTTGTCGACAACGACGGTAGCCATGGTGCTCCTGGACCTAACCCAGACGGTTCCTATAACTTCACCGCTCCAGGTCTCTACCCTATTGAGATCCAGTGGTTCAACGGAAACTGGACTAATGCTTCTGGTGACCATGGTGGTGCTAACCTCCGTGTGCTTGCCGGTGGCGCAGACGTCCCTGGTGCCATCCTCTACAACGCATCCGACGTGGCTGCAGCCTCCATTGCTGTTTCCTCTGCGGCTGACGAAGTGGGTGATGCGGGTCTGCACGCAGCTTACTGGACTACCGAGCCCAAGGGCTTGGAGTTTGGCGAGGGTGGACAGGGCCCCATCTTCAGCTTCTTGCCTGGAGATGACCATGGTTTGGCCATGATGGAGACCAGTCCTCAAGGACGCTTCATCTCAACCAACGTGAGCTACAGTGGCAACGACCTCTCCCCAATCGTAGAATGGTTGGGTGATGACGGTGCTTCCTTTGTGGGCACTCCTGGCAACCTGGATGATGGCCTGATTCAATTCAAGGGCTACATCGCCATTGATGAAGCTGGTCTGCACACCTTCCGAAGCGCCTCTGATGACGGTTCGGTGGTATTCATCGGTAACCAAGTTGTGGTGAACAACGACGGTGGCCATGGTGCCCCTGGACCTGCTCCAGATGGCAGTGCCTTCTTCGCCACCCCAGGTCTCTACCCCATTGAAGTGGCCTGGTTCAACGGTGACTGGACCAACTCAGGTGGCGATCATGGTGGTGCCAACATCGACCTGACCATGGACGGTGCAAGCATCGCTGGTTCCATCTTCCAGCCTGTGGGCGGCCTGCCTGCCCTGGGTGGTGGTGCCAACATCGCCTTCGTCAGTTTCCACGAAACCGACGAGGCCAGCGCAGCTGCTGCCGGAGCCGGTATGACTGAAGCGGCCGACATTGGTTACACCGATGCCCTCAAGGCAGCTGGTCACACCGTGACCCGTGTTCTGACCAGTGGCACACCTGATGTCGATGCCCTCAATGGCTACGATCTGGTGATCATCAGCCGATCAGTCAACAGTGGTGGTTATAGCAGCGGTGCCAATGCCGATGCCTGGAACAGCATCACCTCACCTATGCTGGTGCTTGGTGGTTATGTGCTCCGTAACAACCGCATGGGCTACACCGATGGCAGCACCATGGTTGATACTGTGGGCAACATTCAGCTCAAAGCCGAGGATGCCAGCCATCCTATCTTCAACGGTGTGGATCTGACCGATGGTGTGACCGGCGACTTCGCTGGGATCGTCACCTGGAATGATCAGGTGCAGCGTGGTGTTTCCATCAACACCAACAATGCAGGTGAAGCCGGCCGAGTCATTGCGACTGTGGCCACCGCTGATGATCCTACCGCTGGTGGCATCGTAGCCGTCGAATTCGACGCCGGTGCACCAACCACCACAGGCGGCAACTTCGCTGGTAAGCGTCTTGCGCTGATCACGGGTTCTCGTGAAGCCAGTGGTGTGACCTCCGAAACCGCAGGTATCTGGGATCTAACAGATGTGGGTAGGCAGATCTACCTCAACGCTGTTAGCTACCTGACCTCCGGTGGTTCTGGTGGCATCAGTGGCATCAGCCTGGCTGATGGCAATGTGGTCATCGAATACAGTGGCACGCTCAAGAGCGCTGACGCTGTGACCGGACCTTACAGTGCGGTCGACGGTGCTTCCTCACCTTACTCGGTGCCAGCCTCCAAGGCTGCTGAGTTCTTCATCGCTGAATAAGCGATCTAGCACTCACTGAAAAATCACAGGGCCGGGCTCTTAGGGAGTCCGGCCCTTTTTTTATGCGCTTTGTGAAATTAGTTTGTGCCCTGTTTTTTATTTGGGCTTGGAGTTTGATTTGACCCTGTTCTCTGGATACGCTTCAAGCTAGTCAGGTTACGGTATTTAGCCTGCTGCCCATCTGGGGTATTTCTGCTCATGCATCACTCATGGAGATTTTCTGCTTCCCTGTTTTTTCAACTTGGGATTTTTCTGAGTTGCCAGATTATTTCTTGTCTGGCTGATGCATCGCCCTCAGGACTTCAGTGGGAACTCTCAACCCTCAAGGCTGATGCGGCTCATGGTGTGGAAACTCTCTCACTCGAGTTTTCCTTCTCCAACCCATCCAGTGGCTCGATCAAAATTACCGCCATTGAAGCCCACTGCGGTTGTGTTCAGGTTGCCCATCCAGAACTTCCGTGGATCATTGAGCCTGGGACCGCCCAGAGCTTGCCGGTTGATCTCAACTTACGGGGTAAACAAGGCAGGTTTTACCAAGAGATTATGGTGGCTGCTGGAAGCGAACAACACTCCCTTGCCGTGGATATTATGATCGACGATCCAGTTCATCGTCCCATGTCTCCTCAGGAACGGGCCAAGAACAAGCAGCAGGCAATGAAGGACTCCAAGGCGATCTTCAAGGGGCAGTGTGCCACTTGCCACGTCGTGCCAACTCAAGGTAAATATGGTCCCTCCTTGTATGAAGCAGCGTGTGGTATTTGCCATGACTCAGAAAAAAGAGATCCTGATGTGCCAGATATTAAGGCCAAGATCAAGCAAGCAGACCGTTCTTATTGGCGAGACTGGATCACCGAAGGGAAAGAGGGTACCCTGATGCCAGGATTCTCCAAAAAGCAGGGAGGTCCATTGAGTGGCTCTCAAATTTCCACCTTGCTACATTATCTTGCGGCTCCAGCAGCCAAGTGAACCCATGCCTATCGTTCAGTGGAGGATTAAAACATTAAGCTGTCATTTGCCGATGCAGTTGACTCCATGCTTGATGGGTTTCTTGCTGTGCATCGCGATGCCTGCCCTGCGGGCTGCCCTGAACTCGGAACCTTTACTCAAACCAATTTCAGGCACGACTGCTTTTGAACCCGTCGATGCGACCACCTCGGGGATTCTGTTTACCAACACCCTGGGCGAATTCGCCGGGGCTTCCAATCGCGTGTTGTTCAACGGTAGTGGTCTTGCCTTGGGGGATGTGGATGGGGACGGCTGGGTCGATGTGTTTTTCTGTGGGATTGATACCCCCAATCAGCTTTATCGCAACCAGGGGAACTGGCAATTTGAGCGACAAACCCTACCCGAGGCCATGGCACTTCCTGGATTTGCTACGCGGGGCGCCTGCCTGGTAGACATCAATGCGGATACCAGGCTGGATCTCCTCCTGACAACTGTCGGCGGCGGCTGCCGTGCCTTTCTCAATCAGGGTGACTGGCAATGGGTCGCTGCACCTGATAATGCTGGCTTAGCCAATCAGGGTGGGGCCAGTTCCATGGCTATTGCCGATGTGGATGGCGATGGCGATCTGGACCTTTATGTGACCTTTAACCGCACGGACGACATTCGGGACATGGGGAGGGTCAACCTTCGTCGCGTCGGTGGGCAGCTGGTTCCACCCGAATCCCTCAAGGATCGCATCCTGGTTCATCAGGGGCAAATCCATGAATATGGCGAACCTGATGCCTTGTATCTGAATGATGGCAGAGGCCGCTTTCGCCCTGCCTCATGGACCGATGGAACTTTCCGCAGCGAGGGAAAAGCTCTGGATGGGATTCCCAGGGATTGGGGCTTGAGTGCGACTTTTCGCGATCTCAATGGTGATCTGGCTCCTGATCTCTACGTCTGCAATGATTACTGGACTCCAGATCGTGTTTGGATCAACGACGGAAAAGGTGGTTTTGATGCCCTGGATCCAATGAAACTCCGAATCAGTTCTGCCAGTTCCATGGGCGTCGACATGGCTGATGTCAACGGAGATGGGCTGCTGGACCTGTTTGTGGTGGATATGCTGAGTCGGTCAACCTCACTTCGCAAACGCCAGCAGCCAGCTTTCAATGCCTTGTTCAGTCAACCTCAATACAGTGGATCCCGCCAGCAGGTGATGCACAACACCCTGCTGATCCAGGATGAATCAGGTGCCTACACCGAGGCGGCTCACGCAATGGGGCTGGAGGCATCAGACTGGTCCTGGGGGCCCATATTTATGGATGTGGATCTGGATGGGGATGCTGATCTCCTGGTCTCTGCTGGCTACGCCCACGATGTTCAGGATCTTGATGCCATTGCAGAGATAGCCAGGCTCCAACATTCCTGGGAGCGCTACCAGGATCCCGCCGCGCTGAAGGAGGCATTTTCAAGGGAGATGATGGAGCATTATCGGCTCTATCCTACCCTTGAGCTACCCATGATTGGGTTTGAAAACACGGGCCAAGGCAGATACGTCGAGCGAACGCAAGAATGGGGACTGAGCCGGGAGGCTGTGCATCAGGGATTTGCGACAGCCGATCTGGATGGTGATGGGGATCAGGATCTGGTGGTCAATGATCTCAATGGGCCTCCTAGCCTCTTTCGAAACCTTGCCAGGGGTAGACGTGTGAAGGTTCGCTTGGTAGGTAGGGAAGGGAACCATCAGGCTGTAGGAGTCCAAGTAATTTTGCAGGCAGCGGGCATGCCTTCCCAAATCCAGGAAGTGCTGCTTGGAGGCAGATACCTTTCCAGCGGAGATCCCGCCATGACTTTTGGTATACCCGATGGTCTCACCGATCTTTCCCTGACCGTGCGCTGGCGCGATGGCTACGAGCAGGTCCTACACGCTATCGAGCCGGGTCGATCCTATCTTGTGAAGAGGGAGAGAGAGGAGGTTCCCATTACAGCCACCAAGCAGAGCACGACTCCTTGGTGGCAATGGGTCTCCAGTGACCGCATGGAGCCCTCCGTCGCCGCACCCGATCCCTTGCTAGCACAACCACTCTTACCCCTTACCAAGGATTTTGACGCCAATAGGCTTCAGAGGCTGGATGATGGCGACAGCCAGTGGCTTGCTGGCCTGAGTATGGGGCCGCAACAAAAGCAGTTAACCAGTTTTTACGCTTCTGATGAGGGCTCCTGGGAGGAGGCATCAATGGTTGGGCCCATCGATGGAAGGATTCGATCCTTCGCTCTCATGGCCCCAGAGCAACTCATCGTGATGGCGGCATCGAATCAACCGCAAGGAAGTAACTCACTCAGGATGCTAGCATTGCCTTCTGGCGAAATTAGCGACCCTATTGAGGGTCCACAAGCAGGTTCCATGTTGGCCTTGGGGCCTCTTCATGGGGAGCGGGGTTTGGCTGTGTTGGCAGGTGGTAACGCCAAGCCGGGTCAGTGGCCCGTCTCGACGGCTTCTCGCCTACTCGAATGGCAGGGCAATGCGCTCCAGATGGAAAAAGCAAATCAGACGCTTATTGGCAGCCTCGGCATGGTTCACGACGCCCTGTGGAGTGATCTTAATCAGGATGGGTTTCCTGAATTACTGGTTGCTTCGCCATGGAGTGCCATCAAGGTATTTGAGAATCGAAAAGGATTGCTGCATGATGTCTCAGACGACTGGGGTTTCAGCTCTTACAAGGGTTTCTGGTTAAGCCTGACCACACTGGATATCAATGGGGATGGCTGGTTGGATGTCGTGGCGGGTAATCTGGGTCGCAATACCCCATGGCAGGCAACCAAGCGTCAACCCTTTGAATTAGCCTATGGTCATTTCTCTCACCCTTTGCGCACGGATGTGATCGAAACGATCTCTGGGGAAGATGGCCAGCACTACCCCATACGAATGCTAGATGATATAGGTCAGCACCTCCCTTTCTTTTTTCAGTCGGTTGCCAACTACGCTGCCTACAGTCAGGCTAACCTCAAACAACTCATGGGCAACCGATACCCACTCATTCGGTGGTCCAAGGCCCAAACCTTTGAAAGCATGTGTTTCATCAACCGAGGAGACGGTTCTTTTGAGGCCTCTGCCCTCCCTGAAAGGATGCAATGGGGGGCCATCACCAGGCTTTTGCCTGTCGATCTGGATGGTGATGGGATTCAGGATTTGGCCTGGATTGAGAACCAGCTTCAGGGCCGTGCTGGCCTGGTGTCCCCCAATCGATCCAGGGTTGGCTGGCTGCATGGGGCGGCAGATGGATCGCCCCGATTCAAAACTGGCTTGCTGGGATTACGAGATCAAAGCCCGGTTGACTGGATCCTCCTTGACCATGATCTCTCCAAGGCGGTGATCAAATTAGCAGTGAGGCATCAGAATGGGATGATGCAAGTCTACCAGCGTCAAAATCCTGGCCACGCCATCAGCGTTATCTTTGAGGGTAAGCCCAGCAACCCCGGAGCCTCGGGCGCTCAATGGTGGTTGGTTGGGAATGATGGCCGGCAAAGTGGCACCTATGAGGTGCGTTCTGATTTGGTCGAGCCCATCGACCGAGGGTTTGCCATGAGCACTGTGGTCGACTTCAAGCCCATCATCCTTCATGTCAGATGGCCAGGGGGAGCTCTTCAAGAGATTAAGCTAGCTGACCAGGATTCCACGACCCTTCGGGTGGTCTGGTAAACACGGGGCGGATTAAGGCTCGATATCGCATTGAGCACTTGGCTACTCAACCAGATTGATGTGGCTAAGGCTGCCTGGTTGAAGGGGCCCGGGTGATCAGAGGGGACGGGAATGACCGGCTTGCTTCAGTCTTTCGAGTTGAGTGTTTAGCTCCTGCACCACAGCTGGAAACTGGCGATAAAGGTTGTGGGTTTCCCCCGGATCCACGTCCAATCGATAGAGTTGGGCTGGAATATCGGGATCGGCATCGGGGTATGCAAACGGCTTAAGGTTTGGGCGATCATAGCGATTGCCTCCTGAGCCTCGATGATCGAGATACTTCCATGGCCCCTTTCGGATGGCGAGATCAAGGCGGATGGTTTGATGCAGGGTGTATGGGCGTATGGGACGCTCTGCCCCAAAGGGGTTCAAGAGATAGGGCAAGATATTGAAGCTATCTTCCGCGGCGCCATCTGGAAGATCCTGATGCACCAAGGCAGCTACGGTAGCCATGATATCAGTCAGGCAAACGGTCTCAGGCATCAGGGTGCCTTCGGGAATGTGGTTCTTCCAATAGGCTAGCAGCGGCACGCGGTGGCCGCCTTCCCATTGGTCTCGTTTCATACCTCGCCATGGGCGGGCTCCATCGTGTTGATGATCCTGGCGCATGGCGATCACCGTGGGCACTTCCGGGCCGTTGTCACTGGTGAAGAGAATGAGGGTCTCATCCAGTCGTTTGGTTGCTTCAAGCGTCTCGAGCAGGGCACCCACAATGCTGTCCATCTCATGAATGAAATCTCCATGGGGGCCAGATTGGGTGCTGCCGGAAAAAGGAGGGGATGCAAAGGAGGGTAAGTGCACGGCTTGCATGGAGTGGAGCAGGAAGAACGGCTTTCGTGGATGTCTGCGTGCATGGTCTCGAATAAACTCCTGACTTTTGGCCAGAAAGACTTGATCCACTGATTCCAGATCAAATCCATCGGCAATCATCCCCGGGCGATTGTCATGCGCGTAGGGATGCTTGGGTAAATGAGATCGATCCAGTTGCCTAGTAGGAGGGTGGGGGATACGGTCGCCTTCAATGTAGGCATAGAGCCAATCAGTTGTCGGACAGCACGCCGTCCCAAAAAAGGTATCAAACCCCCGGTGGATGGGGCTATCTGGAATGGGACGCGCGTAATCAATCCGTTGAACGGCCTCCAAGCCATTTTGGCAAATCGGCTGGCCTTGCTGGTCATGGAAAGTCAGGCCCACGTGCCACTTGCCAAAGCAGGCTGTTTTGTAGCCTTGGCTTTGGAGCATGCCCGGCAATGTGAGGCGATCAGGCCCAATGAGGCAAGGGCCCCCAGCTCCATCAAACACGCCTCGGAAGCCGGTTCGGAAAGCCATCCTGCCGGTTAGAATACTGTAACGGGTGGGGGTGCAGACTGTCGAAGGTGAATGGGCATCGGTGAATCGCATTCCCTGATCAGCCAAACGATTCAAGTTTGGGGTCGGGATGCGTGAATTGGGGTTGTAGCACTGAAGATCTCCATAACCGAGATCATCAGCCAGGATGAGGACGATATTGGGCAAGGACACTTCAGCTTGAGCGGTGAGCCCTCCTAGCCACCGTAGGGTCAACAGCCCAACCAGGCAGCCCAGGGCAAGCCACGCTCTTCTCAGGGCTTCCTTTTTCATAAACCGTGAACCCGACCCTCAGCCCTACTTGATCATCTCGTGCCCCCACCTTGCTTGGGGTTGAGCCATGGTGTCCCCGCCCAGTACCATCGCCTTGCCTGAAGGGTTTCAACATGACTGTCGACAAAAGAGACGTTGCTGGTGCCACCACTATGCCTGAGGTGAGGGCCACCCCAGTTGGGGTCGCCACTGGAGGTGACACACCCGCCACAGGGTGCGCTATTACCCGGATCATGAACGATCCAGCAGCCGGCTTTCTCCTCAGAATCAACGGTCACGCACTGTTCCGGATCGGTGGTGTTCTTGGGTTGGCTACCACCATCGGTCATGTGAACCACGCTCGACGGGCTGCTGACATCGGTGTCCCTGAGCTGCGGCCAGTCCCTTTTGTCCCAGGTATTGGGCCAGTCGCATCCGCCCAGAGCAAAGTTGGCACTGTAGTTTGATAGGGAACGTTCAGCCTTTTCGCTCGGATAGATACTGAACAATTCGTTGAATTTACGAGTGCGTGTTGGGCATAGCAGCAAATTGGTTGTCTGCTGGTAGGGGTGGAGGAAATTAAACCAGGCGCGGCGTTCCACGTTGCTGCCTCTGACCGCAAAGGTAGGGGCATACCGGCCCTCAAAATCGTCCGAATAGATGCGAGAGGCCAGGGACATTTGCCTCAGGTTGTTCACGCAACTGATTTGCTTGGCCTTTTCTTTGGCCTTGGAAAGGGCCGGCAGAAGCATCCCGGCGAGGATGGCGATGATGGCAATGACGACAAGTAGCTCGATGAGAGTGAATCCTTTGGCTTGGGGCTCCTCAGAGTGATTGGCTGGTTTGATAGGGTGCATGATGGGTAGGAGACGCTTATTTCTCAGGGAAGAACTCCGCCATTAAAGGTCATGTAGTATGCCGGATCAAGTTTTGATACGCCTGGATCGGTGGGTTCTCGACTCAATCACCCCTAGCTTGAGCTAGGGGGCAAAATCGTATGCGCCTGGTGCAAAAACGCATTGATCATTGGGTGGGAAGGGGTTCAAGA
>JALRAZ010000413.1 GCA_023257935.1 Verrucomicrobiota bacterium | reverse complement strand
GATGCCCAATGGCATCACTCGCAATGCATGATACAATTTCAAAACAATTTGGCGAGGTGCTGCAGGCATCTGGAACGCCACCACTGGAAACCCTGTCACCGTTTGGCCTGGGCTGGGATCATCTTCCTAGCAACGGGATGTGCCAACTATCGGCAGGTACCGATGCAGCACGCACCTGAAGCATCCCAAAGGATTGCCTCAAAGCAAGCGCCAAGAACCGACCTCTTGCCGTCAGTCGTTTCAAAGCAAGCAAGCAAGCCGAGCCGGGATATGCCTGTGAATCTGGAAGGTCTCATCAACTGGGCACTGGAGGTGAATCAAGGTCTTCAGTCCTCTTGGGAACAATGGCAGGCAAACCTTGAGGCCATCCCACAAGCCTCCGCATTGCCTGATCCGATGATTCGCTATGGCTACTTCATCCGTGAAGTGGAAACCCGCGTCGGCCCCCAGCAGCAACGTGTTGGTCTGGCGCAGACATTTCCATGGTTTGGCAAACGGGCACTGGCCACTTCCATGGCCAGTGAGCAGGCCATAGAAGCTTGGTCTGACTATCTCATGCAAAAGCGAAACCTGATCCGGGAGGTGCGAAGCCTCTGGGCAGACTGGGAGTATCTGACAGAGGCCACAGCCATTACGCGAGATAATATCCAACTGGTTAGACGGCTGGAACAGGTTGCCCAGGCCAGACTCCGCTCGGGCAAGGATGCTCTGGGGGTAGTACAAGCTCAGCTGACCCTAGCCCGCTTGGAGGAACAGATCCTGGCACTGATCGATCGCAAGGGCCCCATTCAGGCAAGGCTTAATGGATTGCTCAATCGTCCCTCTGATACTGAGCTGCCATCGTTCATGGCAAGCACCTCGGGGTCCACTGGTGACTGGGAAATCATTGAATCTGAGACAGCCTGGGCCGAGCACCCGAGGATTTTGCAGAAGCAGGCAGTCATACGTCGGTATGAAGCCGCAACCCAGCTAGCTCGCAAACAACGCAGGCCCCAGTTCACCCTTGGCTTGGATCTTATCCAAACCGACTCGACTGGGAATATGAATGGCTCAGATATGGGTAAGGATCCAGTGATGGTCAGCGCCATGTTTAACCTACCTATCTGGGAAAGGAAAAACCGAGCTGCCGTGGCTCAAGCCGAGGCTAAGGAAGCTTCCGCGCGTCATGCTTTGGTTGAGGCGATGAACCAGCTCAACGCTGACCGGAGCAAGGCACAATTGGCTCTCTCCGATGCAGTGCGTCGCCAAGCCCTCCATGAGGACACACTCAGACCCCTGGCAGAAAGCGCGGTGCAAGTTGCCGAGCAGGCTTATCGCACCGGGCAAAGCACTTTCCAAGAGTGGATAAACGCCCTTCAACTTTTGCTTGAGCTCGAACTCTCGCAACTACGTGCCCAGACCGATCAGAAACTGGCACACGCCAACTTAGAACAACTCTTGGGGACAGTGCCCGAAGCTCGTGCTTTGACTCCCGTTAACCCAACTCATTGATCTTATCACTCATGAAAACCAAATGGTTCATCTTACCAGGCTGCATCATTTTATCTTTTGCAGCAGGATATGGATTCAGGGCCCCAACATCCCATCACCAGCATGGAGTCATCGAGGCAGGTGGCAATGAAGCAAACATTCGCTTTTTCACCTGCTCCATGCACCCCAACATTCAGCAACCTTCACAAGGTAGTTGCCCTCAGTGCGGCATGGACTTAATTCCGGTTCGGGAGGGCGAGGGTCCAGCTGTTGGAGCCCGACAAATCCACCTCTCCGAGCGAGCTCGTCAATTAGCTGAGGTAGCCACCTCACCGGTGGAAAGGAAGCACGTGGAAACCGAACTGCGCATGCTAGGAAGGGTAACCTTTGATGAAACACGCCTCTCTCATGTCACCACTCGGGTTGCAGGTCGCCTGGACCGGTTGTTTGTCGACTACACTGGGGTCAAGGTGAACCAGGGTGACCACTTGGTCACCCTGTACAGCCCTGACTTGCTGGAGGCACAGGAAGAACTACTCACCACCCAATCAACGATTCATCAGTTGGGTAGCAGCGTCACCCCCTATCTGCGTCAAAGTGCTTTGGAAAGTTTTCAAGCCGCACGAGAAAAGCTCCTTCTCTGGGGACTGAGTGAGCCCCAGGTTGCATCCATCCTCGAGCGGGGATCGGCCGAGGACCACATCACCCTTCATTCTCCATCTCAAGGGGTGGTGGTCCAAAAGGACGCTATGGAAGGAATGTACGTTCAAACAGGTTCTAAAATTTATACCATTGCCGACCTTTCTCATCTCTGGGTCGAACTCGAGGCCTATGAATCAGATCTACCCTGGCTGCACTATGGCCAATCGGTTCGATTCACCAGTGAGGCTTTTCCTGGAGAGACTTTTGAGGGACAAATCGCCTTCATCGATCCTGTACTCGATGCCAGAACTCGTACTGTCAGGGTTCGAGTCAACTTGATCAACACGGAGTCCAAACTCAAACCTGACATGTTTGTACGCGCGATTGTTCGCGCCAAAATAGCCAAAGGGGGCCAGGTCATGGACCCTGGGTTAGCTGGAAAATGGATCAGTCCCATGCACCCGGAAATCATCAAAGATGAGCCTGGGTCCTGTGACATATGCGGCATGGATCTGGTCAGTGCTCAATCCCTTGGCTATGCCGAGGCGACTCAAGACACAGCGCCGCTGGTCATACCTGCAAGTGCTCCCCTGATTACAGGCAAACGTGCTGTGGTCTACCTCGACATGGGAGATGGCATCTATGAGGGCCGGGATATTATCCTTGGACCACGGGCTGGAGACCACTACTTGGTCGAAAGAGGGCTCAAGGAAGGCGACCGCGTGGTCACCCGTGGTAATTTCAAAATCGATAGCGCCATTCAAATCCTGGCAAAACCAAGCATGATGAATCCTGGAGAGGATTCTCTCTCGGCACTTCCCATTTTCAAAGCGTCGGATGCCTTTCTGGATCAACTCAATTTAGTGACAGAGGCCTACCTGCCAGTGCAACACGCCTTGAGTCATGATGCCATCGAAGGTTTGGATGCCCTGGTCGGGGTATTGCATGCTACCATCGATGCCTTGCCATCGCCTTCTACCGAGGAAGAACAGTCAAGCTCTTGGCATTCACTCCAGGCCAGCCTGCACAAGGCAGCAAGCGAGATGACGGATTCATCATCAGACATTGCGAAGGTTCGAAAATCCTTTTCCCCTCTATCTAGGGCATTGAGCCAGGTGCTGGCTCAATGGGGATCCTCTTTTTCATCCGAACTCTACCTCCTTCATTGCCCCATGGCATTCAAGGGACAGGGTGCTGATTGGATCCAGACCCATCAAGCAGTAGAGAATCCTTATTTTGGCGATCGTATGTTCGCTTGTGGTGAGGTGAAGGAAACCCTCCACCAGTCCCATTGACATTTTTAAGGAAAGCATCGTTCATGAATCATGAAAGCCCAGCAGGAGGATGGCTCAATCGCCTCATTGCCTATTGCCTGAATAATAAATTACTCGTCACGCTGGGGGTTGTTTCCCTGATTTTTTGGGGCGTCAGTGTCGCTCCCTTTGCGTGGAAGACATCGTGGCTGCCCCGAAGCCCCATCCCAGTGGATGCCATCCCTGATATTGGCGAAAACCAACAAATTGTCTTCACCCAATGGGCAGGGCGCTCCCCGCAAGATGTCCAGGATCAAATCACCTATCCCCTAACCGTCTCGCTGATGGGCGTACCAGGGGTCAAGACAGTGAGAAGCTACTCGGTTTTTGGGTTTTCCTCCATATATATACTTTTCAAAGAGGACATTGACTTTCACTGGTCACGCTCGCGCATCCTAGAAAAGCTGGCAAGTCTCTCACCTGGAACCCTCCCTCAGGATGTTCAACCCAAGTTGGGACCTGACGCCACGGCCTTGGGGCAAGTCTTCTGGTATACCTTGGAGGGGCGAGATGAAACAGGGCGCCCAACCGGCGGCTGGGATCTGGACGAACTGAGAAGTGTTCAAGATTACTACGTTCGCTATGGCTTGCTCTCAACCGATGGTGTCAGTGAGGTCGCCTCAGTTGGCGGCTTCGTACGCGAATATCAGATCGATGTGGATCCTGACGCCATGCGCGCTTTCGGGGTATCGCTACAGGAGGTTTTCAGTGCTGTGGCTCAGGCCAATGTGGATGTGGGAGCCCGCAGTGTTGAAGTCAATCAGGTCGAATATTTCATACGCGGGATCGGTTTTATCCAATCATTGGAAGACATCGAACGCAGCGTCATCACAGTCCACGACAACGTCCCAGTCTATGTCAGCCATGTGGCAAAGGTGAGTTTTGGCCCCGCCCTGAGAAGAGGGGCTCTGGACAAGGAGGGCGCTGAAGCAGTCGGTGGTGTCGTCGTGGTGCGACATGGTGAAAACCCTCTTCAAACCATTGAAAACCTCAAGGCCAAGATCCGGGAAATCTCCCCAGGATTACCGAGTCGTATTTTGGAAGATGGTCGAAAAAGCCAACTTCAAATCATACCCTTTTATGATCGAACAGGTCTCATTCATGAAACCCTTGATACCCTCAACCACGCTTTGCTGGGCGAAATCCTCATCACGATTTTGGTGGTGATCGTGATGGTGCGCCATCTACGAAGTTCGGTTTTAATTTCTGGCCTCCTTCCTTTGGCGGTACTCATCTGCTTTGGCGCCATGAAGTGGCTTGATATCGGTGCCAATGTGGTCGCTCTATCTGGGATTGCCATTGCCATAGGAACCATGGTGGACATGGGAATCGTGGTCTGTGAAAACATCCTGAAGCATCGTCAGGAGTCTTCCTCTAACACACCCCTGACTCAAATCATCCTGAAGGCAACCAGCGAGGTAAGCCATGCAGTCCTCACCGCCCTTTCCACCACGGTCATTAGTTTTCTCCCCGTATTCACGATGGAAGCGGCTGAAGGCAAGCTTTTCAAACCTTTGGCATGGACCAAAACCTTAGCTCTGGTATCGGCCTTGCTGATCTCCTTGTTCATCATCCCGGTTGCCGCGCGCCTGCTCATGGTAAGACCGAGGGGTAAAGTGGCAGAAAAAAGCCCTTTCAGAAAACGACTCTCAACACTTGGGCACTGGCTTATCGTAGGATTGGTTTGCCTGCTGTTGGCAAAATCTTGGTCTCCCATGGGATCCGCGGCCGGTATGATTTGGAATCTGCTCTTCATCACGTGCCTGGTTGGAGGCGTCCTAGGTGTCGCCCTGTTGATGGTGCGGCATTATTCTCGCATCCTTGCTCTTTGTCTTCGATATCGAAAATGCTTCCTGAGTCTTCCCTTCGGTCTGATTGTGCTTGGCTTGCTCAGTTGGCTGGGATTCGAGCGCTGTCTGGGGTGGTTACCCACTAGCATCCGGTTGAGTCCCCCGGGAGTGACCCTGGCTCATGCCTTTCCTGGCCTGGGGCGAGAATTCATGCCAGCTTTGGATGAAGGTTCTTTCCTTTACATGCCCACCACCATGCCTCATGCATCGATCGGTGAATCGATGGACGCCATGCGCAAACAGGACATGGCCATAAGCAGCATTCCAGAGGTCGAAACAGTGGTTGGTAAATTGGGGCGAGCCGAGACGGCATTGGATCCAGCCCCAGTCTCGATGGTAGAAACCATCATTCAATACCATTCGATGTTCCTACTGGATGAGCAGGGCAAGAGACAGCGTTATGCATGGGATGGCAGTCAGATAGATCTGTTTCGCAATCCAGCTGGCGATCCCGTTTTCGCGCCAGATGGCAAGGCCTATCGCGTTCAAGGACAATTCAAGCGCGATGCCCAAGGAGCCCTAATCCCCGATAGTGGGGGCATTCCCTTTCGTTTGTGGCGCCCTGCACTGTCTCCTGATCTGAACCCAGAACGCATGCCATGGAAAGGGGTTCAATCTCCTGAGGATATCTGGGAAGAGATTGTGGCGGCAGCAGAGGTTCCAGGGAGCACTTCGGCACCTAAATTGCAACCCATTGCTGCAAGACTAGTCATGCTCCAAACCGGCATGCGAGCCCCCATGGGCATTAAAATCATGGGCCCTGATCTGGAGACCATTGAAGCAGTAGGGGTGGAAATGGAAAAGTGGCTCAAGCAAATACCCCAGGTGCAGTCATCGGCCGTTGTCGCCGACCGCATCATTGGCAAACCCTATATGGAGATCGAAATCGATCGCGAGGCCATTGCCCGCTACGGCATTCGACTCGCTACAGTGCAGGAAATTATCGAACTTGGGATCGGCGGCAAGCGCGTCACCACCACAGTGGAGGGCCGGGAACGATATCCGGTACGAGTGCGCTACATGCGGGAATTGCGCGACCAATTGGAAATGCTTGGACGAATCCTCGTGCCTGCACCTGATGGCACCCAAATACCACTATCCCAGCTAGCAAGTTTGGCCTATCGCCGCGGACCCCAAAACATCAAGAGTGAAGATACCTTCCTAGTGGGTTATGTGATGTTCGATCGTAAACCCGCCTTTGCCGAGGGTGAAACAGTTGAGGCTGCGGCATCATTTTTAAAGGATCAAATCAAGGCCGGTAACTTAACCCTGCCACCAGGGGTGAGTTACCGTTTTGCCGGAAACTACGAACATCAGATACGGTCTGAAAAAAAACTCATGGTGGTTGTGCCGCTCTGTTTGATGATCATCTTTCTCATTCTGTTCCTGCAGTTTCGGTCCACCCCGACCACGCTCATGGTATTCATGGGCATCCTGGTTGCTTGGGCGGGCGGTTTCATCATGCTCTGGCTGTACCAGCAACCCTGGTTTCTCAACATCGAAATCGCGGGCCAAAACCTGCGCAGCTTGTTCCAAGTTGGACCCACCCATTTGAGCGTCGCGGTCTGGGTTGGCTTTCTAGCGCTCTTTGGGATTGCTACCGATGATGGAGTCATCATGGCAAGCTACCTCGATCAATCCTTCAAGCGATGTCAGCCAAAGAATCAGAACGAAATCCTGCTTGCTACCCTTGAGGCTGGTCAGCGAAGGGTGCGCCCGTGCCTCATGACAAGTGCCACCACCATCCTGGCCCTGATGCCCATCCTCACTTCAACCGGTCGGGGTTCGGACATCATGCTCCCGATGGCCATCCCTGCCTTCGGCGGCATGACGGTTGCCATCATTACCATGTTTGTCGTGCCGGTGCTTTATGCAACGGTCAAAGAGTGGCATTTGACTCGGCATCAGAGTGCTTGATGCCAGCAAAAGAGGGGTATCATGAGTCCCAATCACCCGATCAAAGTGGGGGTGGGTATGCCATGAATCTAAATTTTAGATAGATTTAATATTATTAGTTTTACCTAATTTTTCTTTGTCTCTGAGGCTTTTCCAAGTCAGGATCTAAGGGATATGAAAGCCTGGTCGCATATCTTCTTGCGAGCCTCTTGGACGATCTTGATAGCGATAGGCACAACCAACGCAATCGGTGATGAGCCCTTCTATCATCTATTCAACCCCAAACCCAAGGGGGCCATGCGGGAGCTCTCCACCGATCGCCCAGATTTAACAGAATCTCCCTACACGGTGGATGCAGGGCATGTTCAATGGGAGATCGATTTATGGAACCTCACCTACGATCGATCGCAGGAACAGGGCCAACAAATCACCACTGCGAGTCACACCTGGGGAGGGCTGAATTTCAAAGTGGGGCTACTCGATCAAGTGGATCTACAAGCTGTCCTTCCAATGCATGTGGACCTGCGCACCAAAAGCTCTATCGCAGGCCAAAGCCAACGCCAACGCAAAAGAGGTACGGGGGACTTGACCACTCGTCTCAAGATCAATCTCTGGGGCAATGATGGAGGCGGCACGGCCATGGCCATCATGCCCTTTGTAACGTTCCCAACCGGAGCTGAGAGCATAGGACAAGATCGTGCGGCCGGAGGGGTCATTGTACCCTTTGCCATGGAGCTGGAGAAAGGATGGAGTCTGGGGGCCCAAACCGAAGTGGACTGGGTCGAGGATGAAGGGAACGGCCTGGACACTCAATGGTTCAACACCCTCACGCTCGGCCACGCGATTGTAGGCAATCTCGCAGGATATACCGAATGGGCGGCTAGGGTGCACCTCGATAGCGATCAGGCATGGGAGGGGCAGTGGAATGTCGGCCTGACCTACGCCATCAGCTCGGAGATGCAACTCGATGGCGGATGCAATTTCGGTATCACCTCCAGCGCCCCTCATGCCAACCCCTTCCTGGGGCTTTCCATGCGGTTTTGAGGGAACCCACACTCCAATCACATGGAGGATGTTTTGGATGGGCGCATGGGGAGCGTGGTTGCGGTGGATACAGGTCGTAGCCAAGTGGCCAGCCGGCCCAAGACCCACATTCGAAGGTCATCAAAAAAGGTGTAGAAGATTGGCACGACCAGCAAAGTCAAAACAGTTGCCGTGGTCATGCCTCCGATCAAGGTCAGCCCAAAACTTTTATAACTCAGTCCCATTTCTGTGGGTGGGCTGATAGTCAAAGGTACCATGCCAATGATGGTGGTCAGGGCGGTCATCAAGATGGGACGAAATCGGCGGTCTGCTGCCTTGAGAAGCGCCTCGGTGCGGGCATACCCCTGCTGCCTCAACTGATTAATGTAATCCACCAAGACAATCCCGTTGTTCACCACGACACCAATCAAGAGAATGCTTCCGACAAACCCCAAAACATCCAGATCTTTACCAGTTAGCCAGTGAATCCAAACCACTCCCACCCCAGCTAAGGGAATGGTGAGGATGATTGAGAGCGGCAGCACGAAGCTTTCAAACAGAAAGCCCATCAAGAGATAAATAAATAGCACCGATAAGATCGCAGCAAACTGAAGATTCTGAATCGTTTCATTGGTGGATTGATCGTTAAGACTGGTTCCAAATTGAACCCCTTCAGGGAGTCGCATCTGACGCATCAATCCCATGATGCTCTCGCGAGCTTGAGTGGCTTGCCCTGGGTCTAGGTCAATGGTCAAACTACGACTAATCCTTTTATTGCGTCGGTTGATACCTTTTGGCGACTGGAGCATCTTCACATCAGTTACCGATGATACCGGCACCAACCGACCATCACGCGTTGGGACCTGAAAATTGGAAAGCTCGCTCAGGCGCTCACGATCTGCTTCCTCGAAACGAATGCGGACAGGAATTTCGCGCCCTTCGTAATGAAAACGCGGAAGGGTCTGGCCTCGCAAGGCGTTGCCCACGACCCCTGCAACAAACTGAGGATTCACATTGATCGATTCAGTGCGATTGCGATCTACCACCAAAGCGAGTTCATTAGCCCCTCTCTCCCGACCGCTTCGCAAACCCACCACCCCAGGCAAGCCCTCAAGCAAAGGTTCCATATCCTCAGCTACCTGATCGAGTATGCCTGCATCATCTCCTTCAAGATGAATCACATGAACCGCTTTACCGGTAGCTTCTTCGGTTTCGCTTTCACGCCCAGTCCTGAGTTTGACTCCTGCCCGTTTCGGAAGATCTTTCATAACCTGTTGCGCCATTTCATTGGCTGTCAACCTATGGTCCATTTCCTTGTTGAGCCATCCCTCGATATTACCCCCTCGAGTAAAGTGCATGGCCATGTAGCCACTCAATCCCAGTTCTTCCTTTTTCTGCTCCATCACCTTTTCGACCTCAACAAAATAGGAAGCAGTATCTTCGAAGACCGCTTCACGGGGCATTTCCACACCAATCTTGAATGAAGTTCGGTCCTCTTCTTGATTCGGCGCGAATTCGATCTGCCGCATGAGGTATCCATAGGTCCCACCCATCACTAGGACGAGCAACACCACAAGATCCATCCGCCTGTGGAGGAAAAAGGCTAGGCATCGGTTGTAAAAAGCATGCCACTTGGCCAGTGTGAATTGGTAAAGTGATGACAGGAATCGATCCCACCTTCCAAGGGATCCAGGAGAGGCAGATTGAATTGACTGCTCCCTGAGTGCCGGCTGAGCGGTTCCAGCCGTGAGGTAGACACTCAGAGGAATGAATACCAAAGCAACAAAGAGGGAGGCGCACAAAGCCACAGAGATGGGCAAGGCCAGGCGCATGAGAAAAAATTGACCCTCGCCTTCCACCAGTGATACAGGCAGGAAAACAATCACTGTAGTCAAGGTAGCCATGGTGATGGCTAGGGCTATTTCTCTAGCTCCCTGAATACAGGCTTGGCGAATGCCCATCCCATCCTGCATGAACCGGTAAATATTTTCTGCCACCACCACTGAATTATCCACCAAGAGCCCCACACAAATCACCAAGCCCAGAATACTCAGCATATTCAAGGTCTCCCCTGCAAAATACATGACCGAGAGAGCAATGAGCAGGCTCACAGGAATGGACAGGCTGACAATCAAGGTGAGGCGCAAACGGCGAAGAAAGAAATAGAGCACCAGGGCTGCGAGAAGGCCTCCAACTTGTCCCCCCTCTACCAGATTAAAGATGGAGGAGCGCACCATCCTACCCTGGTTAAAGAAGAGCTCCATGTCCATGCCGGCAAACAGAGGGCGATCGCGCATTGCCTCAACCATGGCATCAAGTTTTTGCCCCAGCTCGACCGCATTGGCCTCACCTTCCTTGAATATGACTATGGCGGCAGCGGGTTTGCCATTGACTCGCACACTGAAGCGACGATCTGGCTCTTCATATTTGATAGTCGCGATGTCCTTGAGTTTGACTCGTTCGTTAATGGGTCGGTTTTGAAAATCTTCCAAAGTGGTGTAGGTCGCCACCGAGCGAACCATGAACTTTTTGTCCGAGTAGCGCACATCCCCACCAGTCATGGTAAAATTATCTTGGCCTAAGTCCTGCGCGAGTTGAAAAATATTGAGGCCAAAGGCGTCAGCTTTCTGTTTATCGATTTCAATAATGACTTCTTTCTCAAGGAGTCCATTGAGATCTACCTTCGCAACACCATCGATCCGTGAGATAGGGAGGATGATTTTTTTTTCGACCAGATTGTAGTAATCAGCCATGGACGGATCAATTGCCACCCCAAGGACAGCGACGGGAATACCAGATGGATCATGCTTTTGAATGAAGTAGCGCTCGACATCGTCTGGGAATCGCAGTCTGGCTCTCTCCATGCGATCACGAACTTCTCGGTAAGCGACTGCAATATCGGTCTTGGATTTAAAACTCAGGAAGGCGTTGGCACCATTTTGGCTCGACCAGGAATTAATGGTGTTCAGATGCTTGACCGTGGAAAGTTCCTCTTCCATGGGCTTGGTGATTTTCTCCAAGGTCTCCTCCGCTGGGGCATTACTCCAGGGCACATAAACACTCAAAAATTTGGTTTCATAGCCTCGGGGAAACAATTCCATCGGCAAACCTACGGCAGCGATGACTCCCATCACAACGATGGTAAGCACCAAGACGAATACGGTTACCCGACGATCCAATGAAAAGCGCGCCAGGCGGCTGGAAAATCTTGGGCATTGGTCGGGGTCTTGATGCATAGTCTTACCTGTCTGAAATTATGACGCGCTCTCTCCAACGGTTCCACCCAACCATCGAGCAAGCAAGTGATAAACGGTGGGCACCACAACAAGGGTTAGGAGCGTCGAAGAGGCTAGTCCAAAGACAACGGCCAGAGCCATGGGTGTGCGGATTTCTGCCCCATCTCCCCAGCCCATAGCCATGGGCAGTAGACCCAAGATCGTGGTGGCAGTGGTCATCAAGATCGGCCGCAAGCGCAGGGAGCATGCCGTGGTGATCGCCTCTCGAGCTGAAAGCCCTCGCTGACGCATCAAGTTAGCGTAATCGACTAGCACAATAGCATTGTTCACCACGATACCTACCAACATGATCAGCCCGAGGAACACCACCACTGACAAACTGGTGCCGGTCATGAGAAGCCCCAACGCCGAACCCACGAAAGCCAGAGGCACGCTGAACATGATGATAAAAGGCTGGAGAAGGGATTCAAACTGAGATGCCATGATGACATAAACCAGAAACACGCTCAGCGCCATGGCCATCAGGAGGCTGGATTGACTACGATCCCATTCTTCACTCTGGCCCGTGATGAAATAAGTCATGTCGGCAGGCCATTGGATCAGAGAATCGAGGACTGATTGGATCGCTTGCACGGCTCCTCCCAGTGAAGCATTCCCCAAATTGGCCTGAACAAGAGCCACACGTTTTCCATCGATCCTTCGGATTTCGCTCGGCCCCTCACCGATTTCATACTGAGCCACCGCACTCAGCGGAATAGGCTGGGGCGCACCTGGGTTCACCGTAAGCTGACCAATGTCTTCCACTCGCTGACGATCCTCAATCTGCAAACGGGCGATGATCGGGATACGACGATCTTTCATGTTGAATTGCGTTGCTTCATTGCCTTGAACCAAATCACGCACCAGCTCAGCCACAGTGCCGATATTCAAACCAAAGCGAACCAAACTTGCTCGATCGTAGGTGATCTGAATTTCGGGGGCACCCGACCTAAGGGTGGTTTCAACATCGGCCAGGGCGTTCAACTCACCAAGCACCTCTTCAGCTTCACGCGCCTTAACCTTGAGTGCCTCAAGTTCATCTCCGTGAATTTCAACACTGATGGGCTTGCGCGTGCTAAACAGAACAGGGCGTGTGACACGAAAACGCAAGTCTGGCACATCAACAAGCAAGGCTCTCACACGTTCAAGAACTCGGTTTTCAGTCTCCAGAGGTTTGCCCTGATGCCGTAGCAAAAGCTTAAACCTGGCTGAATGCTCACCTTCGTCAGAGCGTTTCATGTTGGTGATATCATAGCCAAATGTGGTCAATACCGTTTGAATATCGTCCACATTTTCCAAGATCTTAGCCTCAACCTCACTCAGCACACGGACTGTTTCTTCAAGAGGAGTCCCCACTGGAAGTTGCAATTCAAAAGTAACTTCGCTCTGATGCACCTCAGGTAGCAGCTCACTATCCAGTTGGGAAATGGCCCAACCAGTCACCAAAACGCAAAGTAAAACAATGGTGAAAACCGACGTGGGCCGATCCAGAGCTGAGTTGAGCAGCCGTTGATACCGACGCTGGGTTGCTTCGATGAAAGCCTGAGTCCATGCGACAGGGCGGGACATCACCCCAACCCCTAGGGTCCTGCAAAGTGGCCACAAGCCTCGAACCAATACCCCAACCACCAAGCTTAGAAAAGCGGTGACCATTTTGGCCAAGCACTCCAATACCAAGCCAAGGAAAAGGCGCAAGAGACCGTAGGGAAGCCAAAGCCAACGCCAGGAAACCGAGATCTTTGGGTAGTCCCCTTGAAAGGCTTGCCATGCAGCCCACCGCCCCCTGGTGGATGGCTCCCCTGCCCCTGGGTTTGGTTGAGCGTTCATGGGCTCCCGGCTGGCCAGCATGGGAATGAAGTAAACAGCGACAACAAGCGATGCTAACAACGAAACCACAACAGTGATTCCCAAATCCCCAAACACTTGGCCTGCGATCCCCTCGACAAAGACCATCGGCAAAAAAACCGCAATGGAAGTCAGCGTGCTGGCGGTCACAGCCCCACGCACTTCCCTGGCTCCACGCACCGCTGCCATCTTGATGGTATCACCTTCCTGTCTGCAGCGATAAATCGATTCCAAGACCACAATCGATGAGTCCACCAGCATGCCGACCCCCAGAGCCAAACCACCCAGAGACATGATATTAAGCGTTACTTCCGAAAGGTTGAGCGGAGCGAAAGTCATGATCACACTCATAGGAATGCTCACGGCCACGATAAGCGTGCTTTTTAAATCACTGAGGAAAAGAAAGAGCACCAGCACCGCAAGAAGGCCGCCGATCACCGCGGTGGTTTGCACTTCGCGGAGGCTATTTTCAATGAAAACCGATCGATCTGCAACCACCTCCAGCCGGGCCCCTTCCTGTTTGAAAAGACGGGCCGCAAGACGATCTGCGTTGCGTCGACCTCCCGGGGGGCCCCACTTTGTCAGCCATTTCTGGATACCCTGAGGCCGAACCGTTTCGATAGGCCCCAGCGCGGAGCGCACCGCCTCGGAGACGGCAACCATGTTGGCGTCTGCTTCCTTGTAGATATCAATTTGCACGCTCTCTCGGCCGCCAGTGCGGGTGAGTATTTCACGCTCTCGATGAGACCGACTCACTGTGGCCAAGTCACGTATGCGCAATTCCCCTGAAGCATCACGGCGCACAATGGTATCCTCAATTTGCTCCTGACTGAGGTATTCGTTGAGGGTGCGAACCATGTATTCGGATCGTCCCTCCTTGACCAAACCGCCGGCGACATTGATGTTCTCCTGCTGCAAACGACTGATCACTCCTTGAATGGAAAGCCCCGTTCGCCTGAGTGCATCCTGATCAATCATCACGTGAATCTCCTCTTCAAGGCCTCCACGAATTCTCACCGCTGCCACACCGGTAATAGGTTCGAGGGCTCGGCGAATCTGGATTTCTGCCAGACGGCGCAAACGTCTCAAACCAATTTCACCGTCAAATAGCACCCCTTCACCCGAAAGGCTTAATTCCATGATCGGGTCCAGCGATGGGTCAAAGTGAAGGATCAAGGGCTTATCCACTTCCCTCGGCAGAAAAACCTGATCGAGTTTTTCGAGGGTATCCTGGGCAGCCTGACTCATGTCTGTTCCCCAGACAAACTCTAGTGACACATCACTCACACCGGCCCGACTGACACTGCTGATCTGACTCAGGCCGTTGACCACTCCAAGGGCTTCCTCAATCGGACGGCTGACTTCATTTTCTACTTCCTCTGGTGCCGCCCCCTCAAATTCAGTACGAACAGTCAACGTGGGATAATTCAATTCAGGCATCAGAGTCAGAGGCAGACGCTTGAAGGAGAAAGCACCAAACACCACCGCAGCGACGAACACCATGAGCACGGCAACTGGACGTTCCGTGGTGAAATGGGAAGTGGATGTTTGTTGAGGGGAAAGACTCATGAACGATTGGGGAGCCAGAGGCTACAAAACCTCTAGGACTGCGTGGGTTGATCCGATGAGCTTACCTCTTCGGATGTCGTGGTCTGCTCTTGAGCCGCATCGACATCAAGAGCTTTGACTTGACTACCATCTTTAAGGCCGGTCTGACCAGCCACCACAATACGATCGCCCTCTTTGAGCAATGCCACCGGTTCCACGTGGTCAGC
>JALRAZ010000400.1 GCA_023257935.1 Verrucomicrobiota bacterium | reverse complement strand
ACAAAGTACCGGTGTTGCTGGCGGTACCGGCTGTTGCTGCAGAGGTGCCCTTGGTCACAGTTGCATTCGTTGTGGCGGTGACGCCGGTAGAAGCAGTGGACGCATTGATCGCAGCAGCGATGGAGATACCGGAGGCTTCCTTGGTGCTGGATGAAGGCACCCTCATTGCCCTGCAGGCCCTCTACTTCAGCCGTCATTTGGTTGCGGTGGAAGCTCAATCCGATACTTGGATGATGGGCGTCGTGAAGCCACTTTTCCAGAATACAGCAAGCGTTGAAGGGGTTGTGACTGGCGAAACGGCTCACCCGTCCTGGCAGCAGATCGGCCAACGCTTGAAGCTTGCCAGTTTTCTGGGGTTGGATCATTCCTATCCCCAGGTAGATCGACTTCGGCAGCGCCTCGATGCTACCGATTGGCTGAAGGAGGGCGATGCGCGTGATTTTGCGGCATGGCTCCATCGGGTGCACCATATCGCTCAGCCTCTAGTCTGGATGCGGGTTGAGCCTGCACCCTCAGATGAGCCAGTGGCCACCTCTTGGCGTCAGGAGGTAATCTTGAAGCTCATGGATAAGCAACTCCCTCAAGGAGGCTGGGGGCCACTGACTGAGTCATCAAAGCCTGAGGCAACGGTTGAACTGACCTCGATGGCCGTGATGATTCTTTGCCTGCTTTATCCTGGACTGTGACTTAAGTGGGTCGTGCGTTCTAGCGTGGCAGAAGTGAAGAGGGTGTCATGGGATTCAGATCTCATGGTAAGCTGAATGGAGTCTTTTTGCTTTCATGAAAGGTTGGTTGGTTTAGTTTGACCCCAGTGAGGCTTCAGGCAGGCAAACTGATGAGCTGCCCCACAAATTGTGCATGAGCGAACTCTCTTCCAAGCGAGTGGTAGTCGGTATGAGTGGCGGTGTCGATTCTTCGGCAGCAGCTGCCGTACTCATTGATCAGGGCTATGATGTGATTGGCATTACCCTCAAGCTCTGGCCGCAGGACTGTGTCTCCCGAGCTGAAGATAAGTGTTGCGGACCTCAAGCAGTCATGGACGCCCGAAGTGTTTCGCACCAGCTGAAGATCCCCTACTATTTGGTTGACGAATCTGCTGATTTTCAAGCGCAGGTCATTCAGTATTTCGCAGATGAATACAAGGCTGGGCGCACCCCGAATCCCTGCGTGATGTGCAATGAAAAATTGAAATTTGGCACCTTGTTACAACGGGCCCGTCAATTAGGTGCGCATTGGATTGCGACTGGGCATTATGCGCGGGTTGTCCACGGTGAGCCAGGGCAGCGTGTATTGCTCAAGAAAGGGCTCGATGAGCGCAAGGATCAGAGTTATTTCCTTTTCTCTCTGCGTCAGGAATATTTGCAGCATCTACTTTTCCCTCTTGGTGACCATACCAAGGATGCGAGTCGCGATGTGGCCAGAGACTGTTCTCTTCGGACAGCTGACAAGGAAGAGAGCATGGAAATTTGCTTTGTCCCTGACAATGACTACAGGGCTTTCCTGACTCAGTCCCGCCTGGTAGATCCCGAGCCGGGCGATATTGTGGACCTGGAGGGCAAGGTCCTTGGAAAGCATGAGGGCATTGCTTTCTACACCATTGGCCAGCGTCGTGGTCTTGGGATTGCTTCCTCTGAACCGCTCTATGTTCTTGAGCTGGATGCCAAATCAAACCGAGTCATCGTGGGCCCTGTCAATGCCCTGGAGCGACCTTCGTTCATTATCGACCGATGCAACTGGATACCCTTTGAGAAGCTCGAGAGCCCCATCGAGGCCACTGCCAAAATCCGCTACAACCATCCTGGCACGATGGCCACGATCACTCCCTTGGAAGGCCAGCGAGCCCGGGTTGATTTGAGCGTGCCGCAGCGAGCCATTACCCCAGGTCAAGCCTGTGTGCTTTATGATGGGGATCTGGTGCTTGGAGGCGGTTGGATTCTCAAGACTTGCGAGCCCGAGACTGTGGTCCAAGGATCTGATTCCTTAGCCTCCGATCGCACCCCATCTCGTCACTGAGTCTTGAACGTGCCTCCAGGCATGGTCTGACAGGCTTAGCGCCTTTCCAACAGGCCAGGCTTCAGAGTCAAATGATGCTTTTTCACCTCGGATGACCCCATCCACACCTGCCACATATATAAGTAAACTTAATGATTACAATTAATCCAGACTCTTCAAGTGGCCGATAAGTGATCAAATGGGGCGCTTTATCGATAATATCGATGGCCTGACACCACTGCCAGTTGTG
>JALRAZ010000135.1 GCA_023257935.1 Verrucomicrobiota bacterium | reverse complement strand
GTGCCGAAGCCAATGCTTGGCAGCACATCCTTTACACCTACCACAGCCCAAGTGGTTACTTCCTGATCTACCGTAATGGGGTTTTGATCAGGCACCGGATGCTTCCAAGCCTGACACCACTTCATAACGACGCTCCCTTGTTTCTGGGGAGTGCTCGAGGGGAGGAGCTATTCTTTGCCGGCTCCATGGACAACGTGCGTCTCTACAACCGTGCGCTCTCCCAGAAAGAGGCCGAAAGTTTGTATGCGTTTGAAGCAGCTCCGGCCGGGGATCCTGTCCTGCTGCTCAATGGTTCGGAGAGGATGTTCATCCGACTGGGGGATGCCTTCGAAGATCCTGGGGCAATAGGGTATGATGCCGATGGCAAGCCCCTTGAGGTGAGAGTCGTTGGGAGCGTGGATCCAGGCATCGCTGACTCCTACACGATTAACTACAGCGTGACGACCTTGCGAGGGCGTCGTGTCAGTCTTTCGCGCCAGGTGGAGGTGCTGGACTGGGATCCCGATGCCTATCCGATCGAACATGTCATCCGCGGAGAGAGTTTCCTTGGGTTGAGCTTCATCAAAGGGGTGGACCCAGCCTCGATCAGGAACCTAGAGCAGATTGAACTGCCTGATGGCATGGGCTTGCAGTGGCTGGAGCTCAGTGGCTACCACACCTTGACCTTTGGGGTGGGCGATCTGGCTCAAGCCGGTGATTTTGAGCTCAGCCTCCGAGGATTGAGTGACTTGTTTGGAGGCGAATTAGCCGATGTGTTGGTCGAGATCCCCTCACTGGAATCCTATGCCGATATCACGCGACCAGGTGATGACCTGATCGGGACATCCGAAAATGTCGTGTTCACAGAAGTGGCGACCAATGCCATTGATGATGCCAGGACCAAGTATCTTAACTTTGATATTTGGGATACTGGATTCACTGTGACTCCAGGTGAGGGACGTCAGCTTCCTGTTTTCGCTTTGTCCTTCCTTTCGGCCAACGATGCTCCAGATCGAGACCCCATATCCTTCCATCTGGAAGGAAGTCAGGATGGTGAGCAGTTTGTGACATTGGACAGAGGAGAGCTGGCGCCCTTTTTTGAGCGCTATCAGAAGCAGACCCTCATCCTTGGGGATGCCCACGACTACCCAACTTACCGACTGACATTTCCAGAGGTCGACGGGAGTACCTGCTGCATGCAGATTGCCGAGGTAGAATTCCTAACGTATCTGCCCTCACTCTCGAACTGTGATCAGCCTGAGTTTGTGGATTCAGGGCTGATTGCTCAGGAGCCCATCGATGCCATGGCGCTGGAAGGAAGCACTGCCCAATTCATCGTGCAATCCTTGGGTCCATGGCAGGTTCAGTGGGAGCGAAAACTTCCCGACGCTACTGAGTTTGCTGAAATCGAGCACGCCACTCGGGCGACGCTACAATTGGATGCGGTCTCCCAGGCCATGGATGGGACGCAATACCGCGCGCGGGTAACCAATGCCCAGTGTCAGGTGCAGTATAGCGAAGAGGTGTTGCTGGAGATCTTCGAGCCCTCGGATTCCCAGCAAGTTGGCTTCAGTTGGATTGGTGCGGGTGCCAATGGTGCGCCGAGCTTCCTGAAAACCTCTGACATTCTCGGGCTGGAACCGCAGGCCTACTGGAACAATCTGGAGGGGAGTCAGGGTAATTCTGGATTTGGAGTCAGGGATCCAGAGGTCGAAGGTGGGGTTCGGCAGGCTCTGGACAGTCATGGTGATGAGACGATGGTGGGAGTGGAATTCGCGACTCGGGGAACTTGGGGCACAGGGACTCGGACCACTTCTGCCGAAGGCACGATGTTCAATGGTCTGGTGCGGGCAGCGCCCACTGAGAATCAAGGGGGTAGCTCCGAAGTCGTTATTTACGGATTACCTGATGGGAACCATTCACTGATCGTTTATGCCACCCAGGTGACGCAGGAATCCCTCCCTCTGGAGCTGGTGCTTGAGGACGCATTCAGTGAGCAGCACCGCTATCTGAGGCCGCTAAGCAGCCAGGAATACAAT
>JALRAZ010000110.1 GCA_023257935.1 Verrucomicrobiota bacterium | reverse complement strand
CCTTACCTGGGTTCACAAAACACAAGAAAAGATCGCTCCTGCCATTCCGATCCAGGGGTGGAGAGGTTTTTTCAACAAACTGATCGTAGCCTCCCGTAGGGGTGACTTCAAAGGAAGTCACGACAGGTCCGTCCGGGCTTCCCTCTCTTACGATGATCTGTCCACCGGCTCCCCCCGAGGCGACCCTGATGGTGATTTTACCCACATCATGAAAGGGAATACGCCTGAATCTGGCATAGGAACCATGTTCAATCGCTCCAAGCTTGTT
Source organism: Verrucomicrobiota bacterium (assembly GCA_023257935.1). Taxonomy (GTDB): domain Bacteria; phylum Verrucomicrobiota; class Verrucomicrobiia; order Limisphaerales; family AAA164-E04; genus UBA7971. Next base: position 3,666 of record JALRAZ010000110.1, on the reverse strand, counting down.
TCCCAAGATTCGAAGCCCCTGATAGTCATCACAATATTCGGCTTCGATCCGTCTGTGGCGCAGGTGAATCGTGGCTGTAGCTGTAAGCGGGGCGACAGACTCCCAACCAAAATCCCTGTAAGTCGCCTTCAAGGCCCAGGACTTGCCGTCGATCATTTCACCCAGCTCAAGCTTACCCTGCAGACCTCTTTGGGTCATGGATGCCGATTTTGATGGCTCGAGGTCATAGATCCACTGCACCATGGCTTCGACCTGTTGTTCAGCCAGATTAGCATGGGCCAGCATAGGCACTTCACCCCACACGCCAGCAGAACCCTTCAGGACTCTGTGCACTGATTGAGTCAAGGCCTCGGGTTGATGACGGTAACGCTGGGCGATATCCAGCAATGCCGGCCCCACCACTTTTTCAGCGATGGCATGGCAATTGAAGCAATCGCTTGCCAACATAGCCTGATGACCTGGTGGGATGGTGGCTTGCGTTGCATTCGAATCTGCGGGCTGTGCCGTCACGCTTGCACCAGCCTCCATGAATTCGTCATTCAACCTCGAATCACCATCCTCTTGGTCGCGCACTCGAAGCTGATAAGTGACTTGTCCGTGAGCTTCCAGGAAGTCGCCATCCTGTGGGGTTTCAAAATCAATCGAGGGTCGCGCATTGCCAATGCTGATTGGCAAACTGACTGATGCACTGGCCCCCATGGCGTCTCGGACTTCCAACGCAATGACGTGATTGCCGGTATCCTTCAATTCGATGGTGGCGTCCTTACTAGAAGCTATTGTCTGACCGCTCGGGTGCAGTGTCCAGCGGTAGGCAAGATCATGCCCATCGAGATCATGGCTTCCTGCCGCAGACAAAGTCACCTTCAAAGGTGCCTTGCCTGCGTCGGGCTGAATCGAAGCCATGGCCCTGGGAGGCATGTTGCCACGCAAGTAGCTGATCTTGAGCACACGTGCATCCTCGTTGGCTCCCCAAGTGCGGCCATAATCCAATAGGTAAAGACACCCATCCGGGCCAAACTCAGCGTCGATGGGTCGTTGAATGAGAAAACGCTGGGTATCCTCTCCTTCAGGCTTTGATTGGCCATCATTGCGCAAGAGCACGGCCTCAGAAAAGGGCTCGATACCCACTAATTGTTCCTGTGCATCAAGACGCGCCCAAAAGAGAAATGGACGCTGCCAATCCCAGAAAAGAAGACAGTGATCGTAATAGGCTGGGAAACCTTGAGTTTCCTCAAAAGTGGGCTGATGGTAAAAGACCGGGCCAGCGCACGCCGTCCGCCCACCACTACCTAAGATAGGGAACTCGGCCGAAGCTCCATAAGGCCAATAGATCAGAGCAGGTTGCGCTGGAGGAAGCATTTTACGCCCGTTGTTGTTGGGGCTGTTATTGATGGGCTGAAGCGGATCGTAACGAGGGCCATTTTCAGAGGTAGCAAAGTCATGCTCGGCATAAGCAAAATTATTCCCCACAAAATAAGGCCATCCAAAGTTGCCAGCCGCCTTGGCCTGATTGAGTTCATCATACCCTCGCGGACCTCGCTCAGAATCACCGCCTGCATCAGGACCGACTTCACCCCAATACACAAATCCGGTTTGTTCATCCACGCTCATTCGCCACGGATTGCGACATCCCATGATGTAGATTTCAGGGCAGCCATCTGAACCGTCTCTGGGGAAAAGGTTTCCCTCAGGTATCTCATATCCCCCCTCAGGAGTCGGGCGAATTCGAAGGATTTTCCCACGGAGGTCATGGGTGTTGGCGCTGGATTTCTGCGCATCCCAGGGTCCCTTGCCCGGTCGCTCATCAATCGGTGCGGAACCCCCCGTGGGGGCACCGGGAAAAGTATTGTCTCCGGTTGAAATCAGCAGGCAGCCATCAGGAGCAAATTCAACACTGCCTGCGTGATGGCAGCATTGCTCCCGCTGCTCAGCAAACTCGAGCAGCACCTTTTCAGTTTCATGTAACAGCCTCTCTCCTTCCATTCGGAAGCGACTCAGACGCTGACCACTGAAATCCTGCGGTGAATAAAAACAGTAGATCCAATGATTGGTTTCAAAAGCTGGATCCAGCGCGAAACCAAGAAAGCCATTTTCCTGCTCATTAAATACCTTAAGTCGTCCGGCCAGGACTGGGGCATGATCGGATGCAGGGTCAACAATGTGAAGGCCACCTTTGAAATCGTTGACAAACAAACGGCCATCAGGGGCCAACTCCAATTCCATTGGCTGACGTATAGTCTGATCCAGCACTTCCACCTGATAGCGGAAATCATCAGGCACTTGCTCTGCAGCCAAAGGTTTCAGCAAGACTAAAAAAACAGATAGGAGCCATTGAGTGTTGTTCATGGAGTCGCTTCAAAGATTAAGAAGCCACTGTGAGGGGAACAAGGGCAAAGCGGACCCCGAGTGAAGCCAATTGAGACTGGAAGCAACGATCCGATGAGGCTAGGCTAAAGCCTTTCCGTTGAGTAAGCATTTCCCATGACCTGTTCACGTATTTCTCGTCGTCGTTTTGGTCACCGTAGCCTCGCGGCTTTGGCCAGTATTTCCATCGTCCCAGCTCACGTGATTCGAGCCCAGTCAGCAAAACGTGATGACCAAGGCCGCCTCATCGAGCCTGCTACCCAAACACCGAATGAAAAAGTGCGGCTGGCGTGCTGCGGCATCGGCAATCAAGGTGGTGGTGATCTCAGAGCCATGCATCAAACAGGACTCGCTGATATTGTGGCCCTCTGCGATGTGGACATGGGTGGGCCTCACACCTTGAACAACCTCAAGACCTTTGATTCGCAGCCTCGATTTCAGGATTTTAGAGAGATGTTTGATCGCATGGCCGATCAAATCGACGCGGTGACTGTCGGGACACCTGACTTCTCTCACTTTCCTATAGCCATGCTGGCCATGTCCCTGGGCAAGCATGTCTATGTCGAAAAGCCGTTGACTCGCACCTTTTGGGAATCCGAATTGCTGATGCGGGCTGCCTCTCGGTATGGCGTGGCCACTCAAATGGGGAATCAGGGACACTGTCAGGATAATTACTATCAATTCAAGACTTGGGCGGAAAATGGGCTGATCAGCGGCGTAGAAGAAATCACAGCCCACATGAACGGTGGGCGTCGCTGGCATGGTTGGGACACCCGCATGGCAGATTTTCCTAAAGCTCAACCCATCCCTGAAACCCTTGATTGGGACACCTGGCTCATGACAGCCCAACCGCACGGCTATCATCGCAACTTTGTTCAAGGTCAGTGGCGGTGTTGGTATGATTTTGGCATGGGTGCTCTCGGCGATTGGGGAGCCCACATCATGGATGGATTTCACCAATTCCTGAAACTGGGTCTCCCAACAGAAATCACTCCATTGAGATTGGATGGCCACAATCCGTTGTTCTTCCCCCAAGCCAGCACCTTGGAATTCCGTTTTCCGGCTCGAGACTCCATGCCGCCAGTAAAAGTGACCTGGTATGATGGCAAACACAATCATCCACTGGTGCCAACTAGTTACGGCGATATTGCAACCAGAGAGGACATCCAGGCAGTGAACGGTAGAGTCATGCCAGCTCAAGAGTTGCCTGCGGGTAAGGAGATCTATGGTAAGGACTGGACTTTCAAGGGGCATTCACACGGCAGCACACTGAGTATCCTAGAAAAAGAGAAGGCGGCTGAC
>JALRAZ010000533.1 GCA_023257935.1 Verrucomicrobiota bacterium | reverse complement strand
GTCCCTCTTCGCCCACCATTTTTCTATCACCCCTTTCTGGTGTATCCTTGGGATATTTCAAAATGGCTTCTATGGGCCTCATTTCTTCCAGATGCATGTCAGATCCATTGGCTTAATCCATCCTGCATTGGAAAGGATATGGACCAAAGAGGGGGCCGACTCATGTAGATATCGAACCATCACTGACAAGATCTCCCTCTAGAGAAGTATCGGCTTTTTAAGCCTGATATTCCCTTATGGTTTTGAGGTGCCATCTGCCTGGCGAGGGTGATCGCTTGCCACACCAAAAGTGAGAGGTTCATCCTCGCGAATACGCATGGGCGCGAAGTTATGATACCACCCTCTTTCAGACAAGGTGTCTGGGAAGTCATGGATCATCAAGCCGGGCTCGTTGCGAGTCAATTGTTTGGCAATGGTGGCATCTGGACGAGCGACAAAGCTAGCCCAGTGGGAATAAGGAGCTGAGGAATTATTGGCTACCGCCCACATACGATTGTCTGCACAGCGGGTAGGCAGCTGGCGCTCTACGAGCACATCAAGGCAGTTTTCCTCCTTACCCCCAGCGTTGTAAAAAGAGTGAAGCATCAAAGTAACACCCTTTTCCTGATACGCGGCATAAAACTGAGGCCAACACAAATCGTAGCAAATAGCCAACCCCACGTTCACCCCACGAATTTCACGCAGTACCAAACGATTTCCTGAAGTGTAGTGTTGCTGATCGCCGAAAGTGCACATGGACTTGTCATATCGATCGATGATCCTTCCTGATGGATCGATCAGATACAAACAGTTGGTGGGCTTGGTTTCTGAGTCAAGATAGTGTGCCGATCCCAGCACCAGCCACAAGTCCAGCTCATTTGCCATTTGGCAAAGTACGGCCGTTTCCCGACGAAGAAGGCCCCAGTCAAAATCATTGAATTGTGCGAAGTCGACACCGGCATAACCCGAAAGGCTGGCCTCGGAAGTATGCAACAAATGCGCACCACGCAACTTAGCCTGATGCATGAATTTCCTAATCCATTGGCTATTTGCGGCTATATCTGCGCTAACCGGGAATTGACAGCTTGCCACCCGCAAGGATGCTTCGGTCAACGAACCTTCCCTTTCAATGGATGCCCCATCTCCTTGCCCATTGGCTGCTGGGATTGCCAGCAAAAGAAACAGTAGAACAAAGGTTGTTTTCATACAAACACTTGAAACCATCATTCAAAATGTTGGACCGCAATCAATACTGAAAACATCTTGCTCAGCATCCTTGGCTGTTGGTTCTGATAAACTCTTGATGGGGATATTGAAAATACAAAACCCTTCCGGTGAAAGAAGGGTTTCGATGAGTTGGTTTTTTCAAAATAAACCTGAAACAGTTAGAAAGTATTTCCTTCTTCTTTGGCAGGCAGCAGTCCGCAATCGACAAAAAGCCAAAAAGGTCCAATGATGGGGATTAGAAAAATGAGGAGCCACCATCCGGATTTATTCCGATCGTGCAAACGGCGCACACCCACAGCCAATGCAGGTATAAATATTATCAATAATACCAAGAG
>JALRAZ010000500.1 GCA_023257935.1 Verrucomicrobiota bacterium | reverse complement strand
TCCAATTCTGGCGATATGTTCCAGGCCCGTGCGAGTATCCATGCCGACCTGTTCAAAAGCGCTATTGATAATGCCTAGTTTCATGTTTTCGAGTGAAGCTGGTTTTGAGTCAGTGCATTGTGATGATGATAAAACAAAAGTGTCATGAAAGGGGGAGCATTTCACTCAACGAGATGGCCCGTTTTTCTTCACAGCTTCGATAGGCAGCCTCAACCAGGGCCATGGTTTTGAGATTGTCCCGGCCACTGATTTCAGGAGATTGACCTCCTTCCAGCCCAACCAGCAGTTGAGCCATGGTGCCAGCAAAAGCATCGGGAAACCAGCTTTGGTCCCATTGAGGCTGGTGGAAGTCATGATCACCAATGGAAGCATATCTTAGTCGACTTGGGGTGGTGTAGGGATCTTGGCACCAGCCAATGTCTCCGATTGCGAGCCCTTGACTCCCTTCAATGCGCCATTGAATGCCGATATCGGCAGGACATCCCTCACGCGCCGGCCCCGTCCACGTATCGTCGATGCCAACGCAACGCAGTCCACTTGCGTATTCAAGGATATAACTGCAGATACCGTCCTGATGTTCAAAAGGAGTGCGTGGGTCAGGACAAACACTGCAGTAAATATTCAGGGGATCTCCAAACCAGTAGCGAAAACAGTCCAGATGATGGATGGACATGATGCGCAGGGTCACCCACCCCAAATCCTTTTGCCAAGGCATCCAGTGTGGGATAGCCCTCATGTCCAGCGTAGTCAGGACTGGGGCTCCTAACTTCCCTGCATCTAGCAGGTTTTTCGCCGCGCGCACTGATGGGTCATAGCGCATGTTCTGATTGACTGCTAGCGCGATACCCGCCTGCTCGCACAATGAGACTGCCTCGCAGGCTTCATCCAGGTTCATACCAAGCGGCTTCTGCGCCAAAATACCTTGAAGATGCTTTTTGGTAACAGCCTTGCGGATCATTTCCAGCTGGGCGTTGGGTGGCACTGCGATGTCTAGCACCTGAATGCGTTCATCCTCAAGCAGTGCCTCCACCGTTGGGTAGGTGTACGGGATTTGGTGTCTTTTAGCTACTTGCAGGGCTTTTTCTTGATTCCTGGATGCCAAGCCCAGGGTCTTGAACCCGGCCTTGTTGTAGGCTGGCAGATGACAGTCGTTGACGATAAAACCTGATCCAATGATGCCGATGCCTACATCCTTGTTGTTTGGCATGGTGGCCTCGATCGGCTGATGCGGATCGGTGACTGATCGCAGGGTTTCTTTCATGAGGCGTCAGCTGGCTCGTCTTCCTCTGTTGGAGGCAGGTCATTCATGAGCCTTCTAAAAAAGGCATCATGATCATCACAGCTTGCTTGCGAAGAGTCGCTGATCTGGGGATTGATCGTTTTGGCTGGGGCCAGGGCACCTGCGGCAACAACGCCTGATTCATTCTGAGGGTGAGCGATTTGGGGTGGGGCTTCCATGGGGTTCTCCTGAACCGATGCATCAAGGCATAAGGTCGGGCAGGGGGCATCCTGCTCAGTACGGTGCAGTCGAACATGGTTAACCCCGGCTTGAAGGAAAACTTGGTTCAGGGTTTTTTCTGCCAGTTCGGGTTGGTTGCAATCTCTGGATAGGTGAGCCATGTAGATATGACTCAGATGATCCGAAATCAGTGCCTCAGCAACTTTGGCGGCGGCCTCGTTACTTAGGTGTCCGTGCCGACTCATGATTCGTTGTTTGATGCTCCAGGGGCGCTTTGTGTCTGCTTGAAGGAGCTGGGTGTCATAGTTCGTTTCCAGGATGAGTGCGTTGGCCGGTCTGACCCGATCAAGCACCATGGCAGTAGCGTGCCCAAGGTCTGTTAAAAAACCGATACTGACCGATTCGGTTCTCAAAAGAAAACCAACTGGATCCTGAGCATCGTGGGGAATAGAGAAGGTTTCGACTGTGACATCGCCAATGTCGAAGGCACAGCCTGTTTGGAAGATCTTGCCTTGGAACGTTGATTTGGCCTGAGATGAGACCGCATCCAGTGTCAGCCGATTAGCGTAAAGAGGGATTCCCAATTTACCTGCGATAACCTTGAGCCCGGTAGCATGATCGGAATGCTCATGGGTTAGCAGGATTCCGTTCAGGGTCTCAGGCGTCCTGCCTATGGTGGCCAGGCGCTGGCGGATTTGTTTCCCACTAAATCCAGCATCGATGAGCAAGCGCACCTGATCTGTCTCCAGGTAGGCACAATTGCCTCTGGAGCCACTGCCCAGTATGGTGAGTCGTACCGCCAAGGTGATGTCATCCTAGTAAGTCCCATTCCAAGAGGGCAACGATATCTTTGCCATGCCTGCGCTGAATGCCACATCGTTGCACCTGGGCAGCAAAAAGGGCGACCGAAGTCGCCCTTGGAAGGTAGCTTGTTATGAAATTTAGCCCAGTGCCATGGCTGCTGATGTGATCTCCAGCAATTCATTGGTGATCATGGCTTGACGTAGTTTGTTGTATTCCAAAGTCAGGTCCTTGATCAACTGATTGGCATTGTCGGTGGCATTTTTCATGGCAACCATACGAGCGCTGTGTTCGCTCGCTTTGGACTCCAGCAAGATCTGATACATCTGATAATTCAGATAGTGAGGTAGCAACTCCGCAAGCACCGAACCGGCATCCGGTTCAAAAAGAAAGTCTTGAGAACCTTCTTTGAGTTCCTGCTGGCTGGAGGACCCTTCGACACCTGCCTTGATCCCCGTGATTTCCGCAACCGGTAGGAATGGCTTGATTTCGGGGTGTTGATTGAGGGTCGTCACGAAGTTGGTAAACAGGATATCCACCCCAGACACCTCCCCCTTCAGGAAAAGCTCCTGTGCCAGCTTTGAGATGGCCCTGGCTTCGGCAAACTCAGGACTGTCCTTGTAAGAAAACTCTGCGAGGAGTTCCCTCTTGGTGCGAGCCAGATACTGAGCGGCTTTGCGACCAGCTGAAATGAATACCGTCTGATCCCTATCGGCCTTGCCAGCTTCCCTCAACAGGTTTGAATTGAGCGCTCCGCATAGTCCCTTGTCAGTGCTGACGACGATCAGTGCCCGTTTCTTTCCTTCCCCAGATGGCTCCATGAGAGGATGAGAAAAATCTGAGGCTCCTGCAGTGACCTCAGCCAGCACCTCGTTCATCAGCTCTGCGTAGGGTCGACCAGCCAGAGCCTGCTGTTGGGCACGACGCATCTTGGAGGCCGCTACCATTTGCATGGCTTTGGTGATTTGAGAGGTGTTCTTCACCGACTTGATACGTCGGCGGATGTCACGTGTGCTGGGCATGGGCGTTTAGGGCGAGATTTAAGGTTGAACGTATCCGCTCACTGGTAGGTGCCAGCAAACTCCTCGATAGCCGCCTTGAGATTGGCCGTGAGGTCATCGGAGAGGGCTTTCTCCTGAACAATGCGTGCCATGAGATCGGCCTTTCTTGTCGCCAGGAAGTCGGTGAGTTTCTCCTGGAAATCCTTCACCTTATCAACTGGAATTGCATCGAAGTGGCCATTTGAACGGCCCAGAGGATAGCGACCTGACCTTCCACGGGAAGGGGATTGTATTGGGGTTGCTTGAATACCTCTACGATACGCTTGCCTCGCTCCAGTTGTGCCTGAGTCTTGGCATCCAGATCCGATCCAAACTGAGCAAAGGCTGCCAACTCACGAAATTGCGCCAAATCCAACTTGATACGCCCAGCCACTTGCTTCATGGCCTTAATCTGCGCAGCAGAACCCACACGCGATACCGAAAGGCCCACTGAAATAGCCGGACGAATACCCTGATAGAACAAGTCGGTTTCCAGATAGATCTGGCCATCGGTGATCGAAATCACATTAGTTGGGATGTAAGCAGAGACGTCACCTGCTTGAGTCTCAATGATGGGAAGTGCCGTGAGGGAACCGCCTCCATAGTTTTCGTTGACTCGAGCCGACCGTTCTAGCAAGCGACTGTGCAGGTAGAAAACATCACCAGGATAGGCCTCGCGACCAGAGGGTCGTTTCAATACCAGTGAGACCTGGCGATATGCGACGGCGTGCTTGGAGAGATCATCGTAGATGATGAGGGCATCCATGGCATTATCCATGAACCACTCACCCATGGCACAACCTGCAAAAGGCACCAAATACTGGTTGGTGGCTGAGTCGGAGGCCGCAGCGCTCACCACGATGGTATAGGGCATAGCACCCTCTTTTTCCAGCGTGTTGATAACCTGAGCGATATTGGACTGTTTCTGCCCAACCGCGACGTAAATACAATAAAGAGGACGGTGTTCGGTATTACCAGCCTCTTCAGCTGCCTTGTTCTGGCGAGCTTGGGCGATGATGGTGTCGATGCCGATCGTTGTTTTACCTGTTGAGCGATCACCAATGATGAGTTCTCGCTGACCGCGTCCGATGGGGATCATGGCGTCCACAGCCATGATGCCAGTCTGAACGGGTTGGTTGACAGCTTTGCGGGTAACAATACCCGGAGCAATCTTCTCGACGGGGTAGTAGGTGTCGGTCTCAATGGGGCCTTTTCCATCCAGTGGTTGGCCCAGCGCATTGACCACGCGCCCCAGCATGGCCTTACCGACAGGTACCTGCAGGAGTTTGCCGGTGGTTTTGACTTCGGCTCCTTCCTTAATGTCGGTGTATTCACCCAGGATGATTGCACCCACTTCAGTTTCTTCCAAATTGAGTGCCAGCCCGGTGGTACCGTTACCGAAATCGAGCATCTCATTGAGCATGCAGCCAGATAGGCCCTCGATTTTCGCCACGCCGTCACTGATTTCGCGGACTGTGCCAACGTTCTCTTTGGCGACACTTTGCTTTGCCCCTGCAATCTGGGCTTCGATTTCTTGAACTAGGTTGCTCATGGTCTTTCTTAAACTGGAATAAAATGGTTGTAGGCTTGGGTTACTGCTCGTTAAAGGCGTTCTGGATGGACTGGAGGCGGCTGCGCACACTGCCATCGTAGACGTCGCTTCCAACCTGAACCCTTAGACCTCCAATGAGGCCTGGATTGGTGACAAAATGGGTGATGAGTTGATTCCCGTAGCGTTGAACCAGGTTGCCCTGAATCTTTGCTTGGGTGGCTTCATCTAGTTCCTGCGCTGATTCCACCCGTGCCGTACGGTTCTGGATATCCAATTTAACTAGGTGAAGAAGGTGAGAAAGGATTGCGAGGTAACCACGTGGTTTTTTTTCAAGGACCGCTGTAGAAACTTGACGGACTTTCTCCTCACTCAGCATTCCTTCGCTCATGCAGGAGCGAAACAGTGCTTTGGCGTCGCGTCTGGCTTGCTTGGTTATTTTCATGCGCTTGGCTTGGCAGTCAGGATTTTGTCATGGTGTGCCTGCTTAAAAACTAAGCTGCAGCCATCTCTTTGTTTGCCTCCTCTGCCAACCTTTTCTGGTCCTCATCACTGAGAACTTTGCCCGCTACCTGCGCTGTGGTGGCCACAACCAGCCGAGCGACCTCTTGCTTTAACTCGGCAAGCATGCGCTCGTGATCCGCTTGGGCGGCTTCTCTGGCCTTCACAATGATCTGTTCTGCTTGCGAAATAGCCTTCTGGGTTTCCTGTTCCTTGACCTGGTTGGCTGCGGCCCGGGCCTCCTCAATCAGCTTATTGGCCTGAGCATTGGCCTGCTCCATGATCTGCTTTCGCGATGCCTCGGCTTCGGCGAGTTCAGATTTGATTTTTTCGGCGTTTTTGAGGCTTTCATCGATGCGCTGACGGCGATCCTCAAGCACTTGCAGGACGGGTTTGTAGGCGAATTTGTTAAGGGCCAGGATGACAATACCAAAAACGATGAGCTGAGAGACAAAGAGTTGGGGGTGCCAACCAAATGTGCGGGTGATGGCATCGAGTTTGCCTTCTTCAGCTGCCGCAGCGGCCGCTGCCAAGAGGATGTAGTTCGTCATAAAATTTTATCTAGAAACGGGTTAGGGTTTGAAGTCGGCTGGGGCGTGTGCTCCAGCCGACTTCAGGATCCTTACTTCGCCAGGAAGATCGCGAAAAAGGTGATACCTTCTGCCAGAGCAGCCAGAATGATGGAAATCACCATAATCTGGGTGGATGCACCTGGGTTGCGAGCTGTTGCTTCTGCAGCCTTGGCACCAACCAAACCTACCCCGATGGCAGATCCGATGGCGGCTAGACCGACATGAAAGCTTCCCGACATTTCAGCCAATAGTGGCATAAGTGACATGTTGCTGTCCTTTCGTTTCTATTTGTGATGTTTGCTTACCAGGCCCCGCAGCTGAACCACGGTCAGCCTGGCAAAGTGTTCAAGCCAGTTTGGCAAAAATTATTTCAGCAGAGCCAAATTTCAGTGGGCTTCGCCATGATCCTCATCATGGTGCTGACAAATGAGCAGCGTGAAAACGGCCGTCAGCAGCATGAAAACCATTGCCTGAATCAACCCTACTAGCAGTTCAAGGAAATAGAATGGTAGCGGGATGATCCAGCCAAGTCCTTTGATCATTAACATGGATTCAAGGATGTTTTCCCCTGCAAAAACGTTACCAAACAAACGGAAACTCAAAGAGACAGGCCGGAACAGGATGGAAACCACTTCCAAAATACCCACAAAGAAGAAAATGGCGATCAGGAACCATTTCATGAAACCCGCACCACCACCTTTGTTGCCAAAGATATGATTGTAGAGTCCTTTGACGCCATTGGCCTGCAGTGCCCAAACGGTCCAAAGAACAAAAAAGGCGACAGCCATGGCTGAAGTCATGTTCAAATCAGCCTGGGCTCCTCGAAGCCAAGGCTCAAAATGACCGTCTGAAGTCTCCCAACCTATGGTACCAATGCCTGGAATGAGCCCAAACCAGTTGGTGGCAAGTATGAACAAAAACAGGCTGGCAAAGAACCAGAAGGTCTTCTTCACTAGTTCAGCTCCCATGATTCCCTCAAGAAATCCAAATAGACCTTCCACTAACCATTCAAAAAAGTTTTGACCGCCTATGGGAACCGCTCGCACCGTCCTAGTGGCTCGTTGGGCGGCAAAGATAATGACAGCTGCCACTAAGATGGTGGCGACCATGGAATTGGTGATGACAAGTGGCCCAAGATGAAAGACAGGAACCGCCGAAGGAGGTAAGCCGTGGTGTTCGCCTTCGCCATGGGCTTGATCATGGGATTCACCTGAAGCAAGGGCATGCAGTTCAGTCGTACTGGTGACCTCGGCCACACCGTGGTCTGAGTCAGCTGCCGACAAGTCCATTGCCGACATGCCAAGCAGCAGACAAAGCATGGTCCAGTATTGTAACAATCTCATGAATAGGCTGATGAATTGGGTTACACCGGAAACACTGAAACCCGTGTTTACCGGAAGAGGCAAAATCCTATGAATCGTGAAAAAATTCACAAGGATTTTTTGTGGAATTAATGAGTTCAGTACCTTGTCACTGAGCTGTCTGAGCTGCTAGCCCTCGAACAATACGATAATTTATTTCAACGTGAGCCATTTTGACTCAACTTATCCAAGCATCTTCGTTGTCCTGCACCCCCTTTTGCGCTAAAAACGGGCATGAGTTGTGTCTACCATGATCTTCAGGGCAAGGTTGTCCTGATCACTGGGGGTGCCAATGGCATCGGCGAGTCATTGGTTAGGTCCTTTGTCTCCCAAGGAGCCTTGGTTTATTTCTGTGATCAGGATAAGGAGTCAGGTCGTCGACTCGCTGAGAAAACTGGATCGGTCTTTTGTCGAGTGGATCTGACCAAGGAACATGCCATCAAGCGATGGGTGGACTCGATCAAGCGACAAGAGCCGACTCTTCACGTGCTGATCAACAATGCAGCCAATGATCCAAGGATACCCTTGCAATCCATGACTTCTCGACAATGGGATGATCTCTTCGCCATCAATCTAAGGGCCTATTTTCTCACCACCCAATCGGTATTGCCCGCCATGGCTCGTGGCGGATCAATCATCAATTTTTCAAGCATCACCTTCCATATTGGGGCCACCCCTATGACAGCTTACGTGGCGACCAAGGGAGGGATCTTGGGCTTCACTCGCTCCTTGGCTAGAGAAGTGGGACCATTCGGCATTCGCGTTAATACGATTTCGCCGGGTTGGGTCATGACCGAACGTCAGAAATCTCAATTCGTGACCCCTGCAATTCGACGCATGCTTCGGCAGTGTCAGTGTGTCCCAGAGCTCATTCAGCCCGAGGAGATCGCTCAGGTAGCTTTATTTTTGGCGTCTGGTACCAGCGGTGTGCTCACAGGGCAAGAAATCCTCGCGGATCGAGGTTGGGCCTATTCCTAAAGGGTTGCCCAGGTTGAGCTCCTGCCCGAAATTCAAGGGTGAAACGGTGGGATGGTCTGCTCTTTTGTACCATGGATCATCTCGGCTAGGTAATCGGTGAGCCGTGTCACAATGCGGCGGGTCAAAGCTTCACCCTTCTCACTTGTCCCTAAAAGCGGGCTGCGGTCCTGCTGGTCGTGCATGGCAGCTGCTCGCACATTCTCGGGAAACCACTTCATGGCCATGGAAGTTTCAAATTCCTGAGCATGACCGGGTAGATCCTCCGGCAGGCGGTGGCCACCTTCCAAAAGTTCCAGGGCATCCTCCTGGTCCAATACATCCCAATAGGAAAGAAAATGCAGGTTAATCTGATATCGACGTAGAAATTGGTCCCAAGTTTGCTGACAAGGTATCACATTACCACCGTGTCCGTTGAGTACGAGTATGTTCTTGAAACCGGCTCTGACCAGGCTGTCTATCAGATCGTTCACCACGCTGAGAAAGGTTCCTGGACTCAGGGTCAGAGTGCCTGGGTGTCGCATGTGATGCTCGCTGATGCCTGCCATGATGCCCTGAGCCACCAATACATGGGGACTCAGGCCTTCAGCGACCTGTCTGGCAACCACGTTCACGCTGCGCCAGTCATGCTCCATCGCCATGTGCTCGAGATGTTGCTCGACCGCTGCCAATGGGAGGATACAGCCCTTAAGCTGGTCGGCTTGCATGGCTAGCCGAAATTCTCGCCGGGTCCATTTTCCTAGGCGAACATCAAATGAAGAGGATGCATTCATGGGGGGATGCTTAGACATTGCTTGGTCTCATCCTGTGGGCGTTAGTCCAGATCAATCAAAAGGCTTTTTTGCCAAGTTTTAGCGATTTTTACCATTTTGGATTTGTCGAGCCATGCCGATTTGTGCAACTTCATTCTGCTCGTTTTTATGAGGCGAATCAACCTTGCAATCATTGGTGGAGGAACCGTCGGCGGGGGTGTCTATCAGGCACTCAGGCGGAATGGTCGGCTGCTTGCCTCCCGGTTAGGGGTGCAGTTGAGTGTGACTCGCGTTGTCGTCCGCGATCTTGCCAAGCGTCGCCCGGTTTCGATCCCGCCCTCTAAGCTGACCACAGATTGGAAATCGGCCATCCGCGACGAAAAGAACCAGATCATTGTGGAACTGGTAGGAGGTGTTCGCTTGGCACATCAAATCGTCAAGCAGGCCCTCATGGCCGGTAAGGCCGTCGTGACTGCCAACAAGGCGCTCCTCTCAGAACATGGCCAGGAGCTTTTCGAATTGGCCCGTAAGCATCAAACCAATCTCTACTACGAGGCCAGCGTGGCCGGTGGCATACCCATTATCAAGGTGCTCCGAGAGGGCCTGGTGGGCAATCGCATCAATTACCTCTACGGCATCCTTAATGGAACCTGTAATTACATCCTCACTCGCATGGAAAAAGAAGGCAGTGGATTTGCCGGGGTATTGGAGGATGCCCAACGCCTTGGCTACGCTGAGGCCGAGCCTTCTCTGGATGTGGACGGACTGGATGCCATGCACAAGGCAGGATTGCTGGGCTCGCTAGCCCATGGTTTTTGGATCCCTCCAGAACAGATTCATGTGGAAGGTATTCGCGAGGTAACGGCTCTGGATATTCAGTTTGCCAATCGATTGGGATACACGATCAAGCTTTTGGCAACGATTCGACCTACTGCCAAGCAAGGGGTTCAGATTTCCGTCTGTCCGACCCTAATCCCCGACCATCATGTCCTGGCTGGCGTGAAGGATGTCTTCAACGCCGTTTACATCGGTGGCGACGTGGTGGGTGAAACGCTCTATTACGGTCGAGGTGCCGGGCAAGATGCTACGGCCAGTGCGGTGGTGAGTGATCTGGCTGACGCAGCCCTAGATCTGGTTCGAGGGGGCGAGAGCCGTCTCCCTGCTTTTGTTTCCCATGTAGAGAATGGATCGGTCTTTCCATGGGAGGAGACCGTGGCACCCTTTTACCTGAGGCTGCACGTGATCGACAGGCCTGGAACCATGGCTCGTATTGCTTCCATTTTAGCTGAAGCTCAGATTGGTATTTCATCGATCATCCAACCCGAGGGGCACGAGGGGGATAGTGTGCCGCTGATTCTGATGGTGCACGATGCTAAGATCAAGGCGATGCAAGAAGCTGTCAGGCGGATATGCCGCCTCAAGGTTGTTCACGGTAAGCCTCAGGTTATCCGGGTGGAAAATTTTGAATTTTAAATCAAGTCTATGCAGCTCGATTCCTCGAACCAACCCATTGCCTATTGGAAAGGCCTCATCCATCAGTATGCCTCTTTTTTGCCAGTCACGGCCGACACACCGGTCATTTCGCTCCATGAGGGCAACACGCCTTTGATCAAACTCGACCGTTTTGTGAGCGCTATTGGAGGTGATTTTGATCTCTACCTCAAGTTTGAGGGCCTCAACCCCACCGCCTCTTTCAAGGATCGAGGCATGACCATGGCCATCACCAAAGCCGTTGAAAAAGGGGCAGAGGTCGTCATCTGCGCCAGCACGGGGAACACCTCCGCTTCAGCGGCCGCCTACGCAGCGCGGGCAAACTTAAAGTGCGTGGTATTGCTCCCCGATGGGAACATTGCCATGGGCAAGTTGGCCCAGGCGTTGATGTATGGCGCTCAGACCATCGCCATACGCGGGAATTTTGATCAGGCACTGGATATCGTTCGTCAGCTTGGAGAGACAGGAAAGGTTGAGATTGTCAATAGCATCAATCCCTTTCGCATCGAAGGCCAAAAGACCGCTTCCTTCGAGATCTGTGACCAGCTAGGCCGGGCACCGGACTATCATTTTCTCCCTGTAGGCAATGCCGGGAACATCACGGCTTATTGGAAAGGCTACCGAGAGTATGAGCAGGCTGGTCGCGTCAAAGGTCTGCCTCACATGTGTGGTTATCAGGCAGCCGGATCTGCTCCCATTGTCGATGGGCATCCGATCACGGCCCCTGAGACCCTGGCAACCGCCATCCGTATTGGTAATCCAGCTAGCTGGCAGGGTGCGTTGGATGCCATGCAGCAGTCCTCAGGTTGGATTGACAAGGTGACCGACGAGGCCATTGTTGAGGCTTACAAACTGGTTGCCAACACTGAAGGTATCTTTGTTGAGCCGGCTTGTGCTGCACCCCTAGCTGGGTTGATTGCTTCTGTGCGGGCAAATCGTATTCCCGCAGGAAGCCTCATCACTGCGACCATGACCGGGCACGGATTGAAAGACCCAGACCGCGCCATCTCTTGTGCCGCTCAGAAGCCTGACCTTTGCGATGCGAACCTTGACTCGGTCTCACGGCTCATTGGCTTGTGATCCAGCTCTTCAAACCTGCAGACTGACCTAATATGGCGCTGATTGTTCAGAAATACGGGGGGACCTCTGTGGCCACCACCGATAGAATCAAGGCAGTGGCTCGTCGGGTGGCAGCTTCCCGTGCCCAAGGTGATCAGGTCGTTGTCGTGGTCTCTGCCATGAGTGGGGTGACCGACCGCCTGATCGGGATGGCTCGCGAAATGATGGAGCTGCCTACTGAGCGAGAAATGGATATGCTCTTGGCCACCGGCGAACAGACCACGATTGCTCTGACTGCGATGGCTCTGCACGCCTTGGAAATCCCTGCCGCATCGCTAACTGGCGCTCAAGCTGGCATCACCACCGACGGAGTGCATTCCAAGGCCAAGATCAGGAACATCACCCCAGCTCAGGTCAGGTCACACCTTGATGATGGCAAGGTCGTCATCGTGGCAGGGTTCCAGGGCAGGACCACCGAAGGACAGATCACGACCCTTGGACGAGGGGGGTCGGACTTGACTGCTATTGCCATGGCTGCAGCCCTTGGAGCCGATTTGTGTCAGATCTATACTGATGTGGATGGGGTCTATTCAGCAGACCCTCGAGTGGTCAGTGATGCACGCAAAATGGACGAAATTTCATACGACGAAATGCTTGAGCTGGCCAGTTCTGGAGCCAAGGTCATGCAGTCCCGCTCGGTTGAATTTGCAAAGAAATTTGGAGTGATTTTTGAAGTCAGATCCAGTCTGAATGACAATCCTGGTACTATCGTGAAAGAATCTTCTGCTGACATGGAAAACGTCGTTGTGCGTGGTGTTTCGCTCGACAAAAACCAAGCCAAGGTAACACTTGAAAATGTGCCGGATCATCCTGGCATTGCAGCCTCTATTTTTAAACCCCTCAGTGAAGCGTCGGTTAACGTGGACATGATTGTCCAAAATGTCAGCCACGAGGGAGGCCAGCGCTCAACCGACCTTTCATTTACCCTTGAGAGAACCGATCTCACCAAAGCCCTGAAAGTGCTGGCAGCCCACAAAGAGGCCATCGGTTACCAGCAAATCACTTCCGACGAAAATATATGTAAGCTTTCGGTGGTAGGGGTTGGGATGCGCAGCCACTCAGGGGTTGCAGCCAGACTGTTTGAAGTGCTTCATGAAGCCGCAGTCAATATCCTGATGATTTCGACAAGTGAAATCAAAATCTCCGTGGTGATTGAAATCAGCAAGGGAGAGCAGGCCCTTCGAGAGGCCCATCAAGCCTTCGTTGGATCCTGAGTGGTCTCCTGCTCAATCCATTGCAAGTAGGCTGGTAGGCCCTCTTCAATGGGCAGCGACAGGCACTCGGCTACCTCATAGGGGTGTTGTGCTTCGATGCATGCCATCAGGTTAGGTATTTTCTCCAGGTGCGTCTTGAATAGGATGGGAAATTCCCGAGCGGTTTCCAGCTGACCTTGCCACCAGTAGGTTGAAGTGACCTCTGGGAATATTTTAGCGCATGCGGCCAAGTGCCCCATCAAGACTTCACGGACCAAATTTTCGGCTACTTCTTGGGTCGGGGCGCTTGTCCAGACCATGCGGTGAGGCTTTGATGCAATCATCCGAGTAATCTAGCCATCTCGAGTCAAATTGTGAAACACCTTTGGCACGAGGGTGGCTCAGCTCAATGATCTAAAACAGGGTAATCGAGGGTGGGGCTTGCGTGGGTTTTTTTCTTTGAATTATCCCCAAATGCTTTAAAACATGCCGCTCGCTTGTAGTCCATAGCAACTAAGCGGGCACTCTTTTCATGAAGAAACGTACCATTCACTGTAACGCAATACGCATCGATCACATTGATCAGGTGGTTACCCTCAATGGTTGGGTCCATTCCCGCAGGGATCTGGGAGGAGTTCTATTCATCGATCTTCGTGACCGTGAGGGCCGTACCCAGACCGTTTTCGACCCATCCGATGTCTCCTCCGAATTGTTTGATCAGGCTGCTTCCCTTCACAGCGAGAGCGTGGTTTCAGTGACTGGCAAGGTCAGGCGTCGCCCCGAGGGGACGGACAATACCAAAATTCCCACCGGGGAGGTTGAAATCATGGTTCAATCCATGGAAGTGCTCAATGCGGCCGATGTGCTGCCTTTCCCGGTTGATGATCCTGAAACCGCATCAAAGGTTAATGAGGAGTTGCGCCTGAAGTATCGTTACCTCGATTTGCGCCGTCCCGAGATGATGCGTCACCTGCGTCTGCGAAGCAAGGTGGCTACCGCGACCCGCGTGTTCATGGAAGAAGAGGGTTTCCTTGAGGTAGAGACGCCAACCTTATTCAAATCAACTCCTGAAGGGGCTCGTGAATTCCTTGTTCCCAGTCGCCTGCATCCCTCCCAGGCCTATGCCCTCCCTCAATCACCTCAGCAGTTCAAGCAGATACTGATGGTGTCAGGGGTTGAGAAGTATTTTCAACTGGCCCGATGCTACCGTGACGAGGATCTGAGAGCAGATCGTCAGCCTGAATTCACCCAGGTTGATATCGAGATGTCATTCATCGACCGCGAAGACATTTACGCTTTAATTGAAGGCCTCATGGGGCGGGTTTGGGAGGCAGCTCTTGGTCAGACCATCCCCAAATCATTCCGCCGTATCACTTTCGATCAGGCCATGAATACCTATGGCATTGACAAGCCCGATACCCGATTTGGTCTAGAGATCCATGATTTTAGTGAGGCATTCAAAGAAAGCTCGTTCAAGGTTTTCAGTGGTACCATCCAAAAGGGTGGGGTGATCAAAGCCTTGAATGCCAAGGGCCTTGCCGATGTCACACAGGGTCAGATGGAGGGGCTGACACAGCTTGCCATCAGTCAGGGGGCCAAGGGACTAGCCTTCATCAAGGTAGAGGGGGGAGAATGGAAGTCTCCCATTGTTAAATTTTTCAGCGAACAAGAGAAACAGACCCTCCAGTCCACCCTAGAGATAGAGGACGGAGACCTGATCCTTTTTGCAGCGGACTCTTGGTTGCCAGCTTGCGAGGTGCTTGGTCGCATTCGTTTACGCTGCGCCGAACTGCTGCAGCAACGGGGGCGCCTAACCATTGACCCGCTGCGTTTTGATTTTCTTTGGGTCACTGATTTCCCTCTGCTCAGTTTCGATAAGGAAATGAATCGCTGGTACTCCAGCCATCACCCTTTCACCGCCCCAGTGGAAGAAGATGTTGATTTGCTAGCGTCTGATCCCCGATCTGTTCGCGGCCAGCATTACGACCTGGTGGTCAATGGGGTTGAGCTGGGAGGTGGATCAATTCGTATCCATCAGCCCTCGGTGCAGCGGACCATTTTCGAGCAAGTCCTTCAAATTCCCGAGGATGTCATTCAGGCGCGCTTTGGCTACATGCTGGATGCCTTTCGCTATGGGTGCCCCCCCCATGGCGGCATCGCCTTGGGTTTTGATCGTCTCATTGCCATCTTATGTCAGACACCCAGCATTCGCGATGTCATTGCCTTTCCGAAGACTGCGAAGGGGACCTGCTTGATGACCGAATCCCCGGGCTCAGTGGATGCTCGGCAGCTTCGTGACTTGCATATCCAGTGGAGGCAGCAACCCAAATCCGAAGGCTGATTTTACAAACCATTGGTTTCTAAAGCTTTGAGCTATTGGTTGGTGATACTATTCGCCAAGGGTTCATGGGGATGGTGAGTTTCTGCTTTCCTTAAATATGAGGTTGGTTAATTTAAGAACTACTCCATGAATGCTTATCAACCCAAGCCACCACGCCGGCCTGATCCTTCGCGCTCGCAACGCTCACTGGCTTTCACTCTCATCGAGTTGCTTGTGGTCATTGCGATCATTGCCATCCTGGCTGGCATGATTCTACCAGCGCTCGGCCGCGCCAAGGACCGAGCCCAGCTTACCTTGGACCTCAATAACGTGAAGCAGGTTCTGCTGGCTAGTCTGATGTATGCTGGTGACAATAACGATTACCTCGCTCACCCCTCATGGGGAGGCAACCTCACGGGTCCTGACAATTGGGTCTATGCAACAAGCAACAACGGGCGCATTCCTGGCGGACCCTCCGCGCCCGGCTCAGCTGCTGGACACGATATCGATTCGCCCGCATTTGAACGCCAAATGGCTTTTTTTCGTATCAGTCAGCTCGGATCCTACATAGGGGATCAAAAAGCCCTCTGGTGCCCCAAAGACATTTCCACCAGGCGACGTGGCAAACTCAAGGATTTGTGGCTCCAGCGGCCGGTCAAGCTGACATCGTATTGCTGGAATGGAACGATTGGGGGCTATAACAATATTGGGAAGCCCTCGTTGGGAGGTAAGACCTACAAGACGACTAATTTCAACCCCACAGACTGGCAGCTTTGGGAGCAGAATGAGCTCTCACCGCTTAATTTCAATGACGCATCCAATGTCCCCCCTCCGGGTAATACCGGCAATGGTATTTCTATCCGTCACGCTGGCGTCGCCAACTGGTGGGAACTGGACAATCCAAACGGTCAGAGCAAGGTTGATAACCTGCCCGGCGGAGCCGTGGTGGGAGCCTTTGGGGGAAGTGCAGAAATGGTCAAGTGGGTCACAACCTATCAAATCATCAACTCGGACCCCATCCCCAATATGCTTTTCAACGGCCCTCCTTACAGCCGATGAATGAGGTGCTTTGGTTCGGCTTTGCCCCTTGCCTTGGTGACGGGTGGTATGAAGCAAATCCTTGATACAAGGCCACAAATCACACATAAAGAACCTCTCGGGCCTGCTCAGGCATGCCCACTGGTAGGCAAATAATATCCATGGAAACCTATTTCAACAACTTGACCGACGATGATGGAGGTCGCAAGCAGCTGGTGCAGGACATCGGAAAGCTGATTGAGGAGGCTGAAGGGCTGATCAAGAACACTTCCGAAGACCTCTCTGACAAGAGCAAATCTGAGCTGCTGGAAAGACTCGCAAGGCTCAAGAAATCCTGTCACCAGATCGATGAACAAACCTACGCAGGGGTTGAGGTAGTGGATCAGATTATTCGTCGTTATCCTTACCAGTCTATTGGTGTGGCTGCATTAGGCGGTGTGCTGCTTGGCATCCTGTTAAACAAGCGTTGATCTTTTCCTAACCTTTCGCCTTATGGGGTTTCTTAGGGCAATCAGTCACTGAGGCCACTCTGAATGAGCGGTCACCCACTCACCCCATCAAGCTGTCAGGCGCTCACCCAGCAGCCTGCTCCCTCAGTCTTTTTTGAATCATGCGCAAGCAATATCCCTTTGATTTAATCGAATCCAGGCGTCAGCGCCTATGGGAAGAAACCAAAGCTTTTCAGGCCTGGAATCCAGGGCAGGAGATTCCTGCTGAGCATCCTTTTGCCCTCCGGCATGCACTCTCTGGACCGGTGCCGGCTTCTCAGTTGCCTCCCAAATATTACATTTTGGATATGTTTCCATACCCTTCTGGAGCCGGTTTGCATGTCGGGCACCCAGAGGGCTACACGGCAACTGACATCCTGGCTCGCTACAAGCGTGCCAGAGGCTTCAATGTCCTCCACCCCATGGGGTGGGATGCGTTTGGCCTTCCAGCCGAGCAATATGCCATCAAGACCGGTCAACATCCTCGCGTTACCACTGAGGCAAACATTCACAATTTCAAGCGCCAGATTCAATCCCTTGGTTTCAGCTACGACTGGTCCAGAGAGGTTGACACAACCGATCCTGGCTACTTCCAATGGACGCAATGGATTTTTCTCCGACTCTACGGGTCATGGTACAATCCTAAAACCCGACGAGCTGAACCCATCGACTCACTTCCGATTCCTGAGTCCATGGACGATGCGAGTGAGCGTGACGCTTATGTTGATCAACATCGCCTGGCCTTTGTTGCTGAAGCCCCTGTGAACTGGTGCCCCGAATTGGGTACCGTGCTTGCGAACGAGGAGGTGGTTGATGGCAAGAGCGAGGTCGGAGGGTTTCCTGTGGTGCGAAAGCCCATGCGTCAGTGGATGCTCAGGATCACGGCCTTTGCTGAAAAGCTCCTGGAGGGCCTCGATGACATTGAGTGGAGTGATTCACTGAAGGAAATGCAGCGCAATTGGATTGGGCGCTCTGAGGGGGCTGAGGTGACTTTTGAAGCCGCCGAAAGTGGTAGCCAAATCACGGTCTTCACGACACGTCCGGATACACTTTTTGGAGCAACATACATGGTCCTTGCACCGGAGCATGCCTTGGTGGATGAGTTGGTCTCAGCCGAGCAGAGAGAGGAGGTAGCAGCCTACCGCGAGCAAGCCTCTCGCAAGAGCGACCTTGAGCGCACTGAGCTCGCCAAGGACAAGACCGGGGTCTTCATCGGTGCCCATGCCATCAATCCAGTCAATCAGGAGCGCATCCCTGTTTGGATCGCCGACTACGTCTTGGCAACTTATGGCACGGGGGCGATCATGGCTGTCCCGGCTCACGATGCCAGAGATCTGGCTTTCGCTGAAAAGTTTCAACTACCGGTAATCAAGGTAGTTCAGGCACCCGAGGGTCAGGATTCGATTGGATTTACCGGGGCCGGGACCAGTGTTAATTCAGGGTTTCTCAACGGTCTCCCTACCGACGAAGCCAAAGAGACCATGATTCAGTGGCTGGAGGCCCAGCAGTGCGGGCGACGGCAAATCAATTACAAGCTTCGAGATTGGCTTTTCAGCCGCCAGCGTTTCTGGGGAGAACCTTTCCCTATTTTGTGGAAAGATGGCCAGCATCAGGCTGTTCCGGAAGCGGAACTGCCCGTTTTACCACCCTCCTTGAAGGACTATAAACCGACCGCTGATGGGGAACCTCCCCTTGCTCGAGCCACCGATTGGCTCAAGCATGAACAGGGGGCCAAACGCGAGACCAATACGATGCCGCAGTGGGCCGGTAGTTGTTGGTATTACCTTCGCTACATTGACGCCTCCAATGCCAATTATTTTTGTGACCCAGAAGCTGAATCTTATTGGATGGGCACCCGTGCAGAGGGGGCAACTCCCGGAGTGGATCTGTATGTCGGTGGTACCGAACATGCGGTGCTACACCTGCTCTATGCTCGTTTTTGGCACAAGGTCCTTCACGATCTTGGCCTGACCTCCTGTAGTGAGCCTTTCTACAAGTTGGTCAACCAGGGATTGATACTTGGTGAGGATGGTCAGAAAATGTCCAAGTCACGCGGGAACGTGGTTAACCCCGATGACATTGTTTCGGCCTATGGTGCCGACGCTTTCAG
The DNA here is from genome assembly GCA_023257935.1 of Verrucomicrobiota bacterium. Taxonomy (GTDB): domain Bacteria; phylum Verrucomicrobiota; class Verrucomicrobiia; order Limisphaerales; family AAA164-E04; genus UBA7971. Next base: position 18,589 of record JALRAZ010000500.1, on the reverse strand, counting down.
GCTCTACGAAATGTTCATGGGCCCCCTTGAAATGTCCAAGCCATGGAACACCAAGGGTGTTGAGGGGGTGTATCGATTTCTTGGTAGAGTCTGGCGCTTAATTGTGGATGAAGAAAGCGAGGTAGCCATGGAGCAGGAAATCTCCTTGGATGCCAGCCGAGCTGAAGCCTCTTTATCGCTACTCAAGCTTCATCGGAGTATTTCCGGAACGGCAGAACCATCGGCCGAACAGCTCAAGGTCCTCCATCAGTGCATCAAGAAGGTAACCGAAGATCTCGAGGCCATGCGTTTCAATACGGCTATCTCGGCTATGATGGTTTTTGTTAACGAGGCAACCAACTGGGAGGTAAGACCGCTTTCTTGCTTACGTTCCTTTCTAGTCCTACTCCAACCATTTGCCCCGCATCTGGCAGAAGAGCTTCATGGCTTGCTCACTGGGCAAAATCATGAAGTCATAGCCTATCATCCTTGGCCGGCTTACGATGAGGCCCATCTTGTTGAAAAGACCTTGTCCATGCCCGTGCAGATTAATGGCAAACTGAGAGATCGAGTCGAGGTGGCCCTAGATGCTGATCGTGAGGCGATTCAAGCCATGGTGCTTGCCTCTGAAAAGGTTCGCAGCTATCTGGATGGCAAGGAGATCAAAAAACTAATCGTGGTTCCAGGAAAGCTTGTCAATCTGGTCGTCAAATAGTTCAATAAAGGTCCCATGACTCCTTCATCCGCCTGTCTCAACCGACGTCGTTTCCTCAACCAAACCCTCCAAGGCGCCGCGGCAGCGGGCCTCGCCTGGATGGAAGTCCCTCGCCTGCTTGCTGATTCTCGCGAGGCTTCAGCCATGAAATATGGTGGTTTTCCCATGGGAATACAGAGTTACTCCCTTAGGGGCTTTGGAGTCGATGGGGCTTTGGATAAAATCCATGAACTGGAATTGCATCATGTGGAATTTTTCCGCATGCATTTTCCGCCGACCCCCGATGTGGCCAAGATTGAGGCGATGCAGGCCAAGCTGGCGCAAAGAGACATTTCCATCAGTGCCCACGGGGTGGAGTCCTTCAGCAAGGATCATAAGGCTAATGAAGCTTTCTTCCGGTTTGCCAAGCAGGCAGGGATTCGCAACATCTCCGCCAACCCTCAGCCTGATTCTTTCGAAAGTCTCAATCGTCTCGTTGCTCAATATGATATTCGCATCGCGATTCATAATCATGGTCCTGGTGCCCTCTATGACAGCCCTCTGGATGGACTCAAAGCTGTAGCAGGCTTCGATAAGCGTATTGGGTTCTGTGCCGATCTAGGTCATTACATCCGTTCTGGAGTGGATCCTGTCGAGGTCATCTATCAACTTGGTGACCGGCTTTATGGTATTCATCTCAAGGATTTTGCCGAGCAGAAGAAAGACACCCAAGGGGTGATCTTGGGTCGAGGTCACCTTGATCTTGAGGGTGTTTTCAAGGCGCTCAAGCGCATAGGCTTTCCAGCTGATGGGGCGCTCTCTCTTGAATACGAGGAGCATCCGGACAATCCCATGGAAGACATCCGAGCCTGCTTGCAGGTAGCTGCTGAATCCGCACAGCGTGTAGCGCGAGGCTGATAAAGCCCTATCTGCCTTGTGGCAAGATGGTGTTGATGATCATGGTAGGGAAGCTCCCATTCATCCCAAATATGGTTGTTTTCTTGGCCTTTCCATGAGTGGTTTAGTCCATCGGATATTCCTTATCTTGCTGCTGTGTCTCAGTTTCGAGGCACAATCACAGTTGCTCAAACCCTTCCCAGCTCACTGGGGGAATCCTCCAGCTCGACAGACGCGTGACCTTCGTGAACTGCCAGGTGGCTTCGGTCGGGGCAGCGGCACCCTGGCGCGTTGGATCGCACAGCACCTCAAGGCTGATGCAGCACAGGCTGCTGAGGTGGGGATTGCGGTGAAGATCGAGGGGGCATTGCAACAGTGGCATCCGGTGACTTTGAGTTTGGCTGGACCGCAGGCCTCCGAACGGGATACGGCCCCCAACCCGTTTACAGATTATCGCTTTGAAGTGGTTTTTCGCCATGAAAGCGGTCATCCCACCTACCGGGTGCCCGGCTATTTTGCCGGGGATGGGATAGCGGCTGAGACATCTGCTGAGGATGGCAATCAGTGGAGAGCTCACCTTTGCCCAGATAAGGTGGGAACCTGGCACTGGCGCACACTGTTCTTAAAGGGTCGCCAGGTTGCCCTTGAGGTGATTCCCAAGGCCGAGCTCACTCCGTGGAGTGGATTGTCTGGCACGATGGAGATCGCTCCCACAGACAAAAAAGGAAAGGATTTCAGGGCCCATGGCCGTCTGAGTTACCAAGGCAGTCGTTACCTTCGCTTCGTCGGTAGCGGCGAACGCTTCCTCAAGCTTGGGGCGGATGCTCCTGAAACGTTTCTAGCCTGTGTTGATTTTGATGGAACAGTTGCCTCCCCTACAAAAAAGATTCCTCTCAAGACTTGGCGGCCTCATTTAGAGGATTGGCGAGAAGGTGACCCAAGCTGGCAAGGTGGCAAAGGCAAGGGGATCATCGGTGCGCTGAATTATTTATCCGATGTGGGTGGTAACGCCTTTTCCTTTCTCCCTTACAACGTGGGTGGAGATGGTGACAATATCTGGCCGTTTGTGGATCGCAATGACAAGGCGCACTACGATCTTTCCAAGCTGGATCAGTGGAATCGTGTTTTCACCCATGCCAACCAGGTTGGCCTGATGCTTCACTTCAAATTACAAGAAAATGAAATGGATGATCATCGAGTGGGGCATGAACGTCGGGCAGCTCAGGTGAGCGGTGCCCTCGATGGTGGCCGATTGGGATGGGAGCGAAAACTCTACTGCCGGGAGTTGGTAGCAAGGTTTTCTCATCACCTAGCACTGCAATGGAATCTCGGTGAGGAAAACACGCAAAGTTTTGAGGAACAGGTCCAGATGGCAGGCTATATCCGCTCCCTGGATCCCTATGATCATCCGATTGTCCTGCATACCTTTCCGGATGAGCAGGAGCAGGTCTACATGCCGCTATTGGGATGGTCTGAAGGTTTAACCGGGCTTTCTCTTCAGAACCATTGGAAGAGCGTCCACCAGCGGACTCGTTTCTGGGTGGAAGCCTCCCAACAATCAGGGCATCCCTGGGTCGTGGCCAATGATGAACAAAACAGTGCTCATTTTGGTGTGCCACCTGATCCAGGATATTCCGGTTTCGATGGCTTGGTGGTGCAGGGTAACGGGGTGACTTACGACTTGCACGACATACGCAAATACGTCCTGTGGGGTAACTTGATGGCAGGCGGAGCAGGGGTGGAATATTACTTTGGCTATCGATTGCCTGAAAATGACCTGCATGCTCAAGACTGGCGCAGCCGCCATCAATCCTGGAGTTACGGCATGCGGGCCATTGGATTTTTTCAAGAACATGTCATCCCTCTGGAACGCATGCATTGTGCGGACGAAAAGGTGGATGCGATCGAGGCTTTTTGCCTGGCCCAGCCTGGGGCCTGCTATCTGGTTTATTTGCCGCAAGGAGGGTCCTCTCGTCTCAACCTGGATGAGGATCCCAATCATTACTCCCTTCGATGGTTCAACCCCAGGATTGGCGGCAATTTGGCTGAGGGATCGGTCTCCTTGCTACAAGGTGGCGGATGGCAGTCTCTTGGTTTGCCCCCTTCAGATGTTGGGGAAGACTGGCTTGCTCTGCTCCAAGTCGTTGAAGGTCGGTAGGCTCCTATGGTTTTTTCTCCAGCACATGAGAGCTTTGGGTGACTGGGGATATGGAACCTCAGGCCCAAGGAATATTCCATCGCTTGACTCACAACGTGCTTTACCACTAAGGTTTAGCTCAATCCCGGTAGATGTATAATATGCAGTGACCGAATCCCTAACCAGGGCTTTAGCTTGCAGTGATTCAATTAAGTCAAATGAAAAACACACAATCAAATTCCACAGCGAGCTTGCGCTGGCTCTTTGCAGCCGCGCTTGCTTTTCATGCGAGTTCCGCCTCGGCGCAACTTTCCTTTTCGGCTCCTGATGGGGGTTGGAACTACATATACGAGGGTTCTGATGCAAAATATGCTGAACCCAATGAGGGTTTTGCCTCTCTGGATGGAACCTGGAGCCATGACAATGGTTCCGATGAGTGGGATGGATCTGGCATCGGTGGTGACTTCGGTGATGGCAATCGTCCGGGCGGTGCCATGATCTTGTCAGAAGGGAACGCCACTTTTCTGCGCATTCAAGATACTGGAGATCCTCGTGACTATGGTTTCAGTGATCCTGGTTCCAACCGTAAAGTCTACTTGGGGCATGACCTGACCGCTGATGGTATGGCCGACACCATCATGGATGATGGAGTCACCCTGATTTTCAGAGCCCGTATCCCAACCACTGGCGCCCTGGATCCACTGCATCGGGATGGTCAGCAGTCTAATGGCACTCAACCATATCCCGGCTCAGGTGACGGCTATGTGACTTCCGATGGGGGGAAAGGCAACTTTGTGATCAAGCAAGCTGCAGGAGGAGCGATTGCTTTTTCCCTGACCACCGCTGCGGATACCCCAGGTGGTGATCCAAATGGCAACGTCACCAACTTCAGTGGCCTGAGCTTCAATGAATTCAATGGCAACGCCATTTCAGGAGACGTCAATTTTGGGCAGGGTGACGGTGCCAATGTGATTCCTTTTGATCCGACGGTTTGGCACGAGTTCTGGATCACCATCAAAAAGGATGAGAAAAACAATGGTACCCATGTGGTGAAAATATGGATGGATGGTAGTGATGCATTCAGTCAGTTCGATGCCACCGCTGGGACGGGAAGCGATTTTGGCTCCAGCTACTTGGCTATGGGTGCCACCGCTACCCCGCAGAATGCTGCCTTGGACATCGATTTCTTTGGTTTCAAGCAAGGAGCCGTGGAACCTTCTGTTCGTTCCTATCAAGATCCTGACGGGGGTTGGGACTATGGGTATGAGGGTGATTTGGCCGCTTATGCTGAGCCGAATGAAGGTTTTGCCTCCTTGGACGGCACCTGGAGTCATGACAACGGTTCTGATGAATGGGATGGTTCGGCCATTGGTGGTGAATTGGGTGATGGTAATCGCCCAGGTGGAGCGATGATCATCGAAGAGGCTAATGTCAATTACCTGCGTATTCAGGACACCGGAGACCCTCGGGATTATGGTTTCAGCGATCCTGGCTCCAACCGAAAAGTTTATCTTGGGCATGACCTGACGGCTGATGGTTTTGCCGACACCATCATGGATGATGGGGTAACCTTGAACTTCCGTGCTCGTGTTCCCTCTGATGGCCCCTTGGATGTGTTGCATCGAGATGGTCAGCAGGCCAACGGTACCCAGCCCTATCCAGAATCAGGCGATGGTTATGTGACTTCTGATGGTGGTAAAGGGAACTTTGTGATCAAGCAGGCCGCTGGCGGTGCGATCGCCTTCTCACTGACAACCGCAACCGATACCCCAGGGGGTGACCCTAATGCGAACGCGACCAACTTCAGTGGGTTGAGTTTTAACGAATTTGATGGCAATGCCATTTCAGGTAACGTCAATTTTGGTCAGGGCGAAGGAGCCAACGTGATTCCATTTGATCCGACTGTTTGGCACAACTTTTGGATCACCATTGAAAAAGATCCCGCTGAAGTAGGGACTCATCTGGTGCGTATCTACATGGACGGGGCGACTGCGCCGACAACATTCAAGGCAACTGCTGGCACGGGTAGTGACTTTGGTTCCAGCTATCTGGCCATGGGAGCCACCGCAACCCCACAGAACGCAGCCCTGGATATCGATTATTTCCGCATCAAGGGCGGTGTCCACGCTCCTAACGGTGCCACCATTGTCAACACTGACATCCTCGACCTTCAGCCTGCACTGGGTAGCAGTGGGGTGGATCCTTCTCAGGGAGTGAGTTTCCGCGTGACTTCCGACGGTGCGATCCCTCAGGAAAACATCAGTGTGGTTCTCAATGGCGTGGATTATGCCGGGAGCCTGTCGATCGAGGGCAATGACAAGGCATGGAATGTCTCGCTGACGACCCTTTCAGCCAACATGGTATACAAAGGTGAAGCAGTGGTGCGCTCAGCCCAAGGTGGTTTGACCTCTCAATTGCTTTCTTTTAATACCTTTTCCTCAAGCAACTTCACTTTTGAAGCTGAGGACTGGAACTTCGAAGCTGGGGATTACATCAATGCTCCAGCTCCGGGAGGGTATTTTGACAAAGGCAATGGTGTGGATACCGAGGGCGTGGACTTCCATGAAGCTTCAGCTGAGTTTGACTATGCCAACGAGGGAGCGTTCCGCTTCCCGCTTGTCGGCAATATGCCTAATACCATTGACAATGGTAACGAAGCTGGTCGTGCTGCGTTTGATCCAGATCTGGATTACAGTGTGAACAACACCGAAGCAGGGGAGTGGCTCAACTACACGCGTGAATTCAGTGTGGGAGATGCCAACATCTGGTTGCGTGGTTCTTTGGGAACCTCAACGGTTCAGCTTGATCGTGTCACCTCTGACGCATCCAAAAACAACCAGACCACCGAAAAATTGGGCGTTTTCCGGGGACAAGGTGGTTCCTACGATTGGATTCCTCTGAGCGATGATAGCGGTAATCTCAAGCAGATCTCGCTCAGTGGCAAGGTGACTCTCAGGGCGACTGTCATCTCTGGTAGTCCACAATTGAACTTCTTCATGGTGACTGAAGCGGTTGAAATGCCATCGCCTGAATTGGCTGCAGGATCGGTTGTTGCTATCAATTTTGGTGCTGACGAACCGAGTGGAGCTCGGTCCGATGTGACTGGAGCCGCTGGAGTTCTCGGAACAAGCCAGTGGAATAATCTGGATGGCGCCGCCGGGGAAGCTTCCGGACTCATTGCCGATATCGGGGGGAGTGCCACGGTTTCAGGCGTTTCAGTCAGCTGGTCATCACCCAACACATGGTCTAGTGCGGGGCGTGGTGAAGAGAACAATTCGGCAACGGGTAACAATGGTAATCTCATGACCGGCTACATTGACACCAATTCCACTGATCCTAACACGGTGACTGTGAGCGGTCTTCCCGCCAATGGTAGTTACGATGTCGTCGTTTACACCAAGGGTGGTGTCAATGGCCGTGGTGGTGATTATGCTATCGGCGGAGAGGTGATTGCCCACCTCGATACGGCTGCCTTTGATGGCAATTTTGTTCATGGCGGAGAAGGGGATTATATCGTATTCAAGGATGTCAGCGGGGATCGTTTCACCCTGACAGGGACACCCACCAATGTGCGTGCACCAATCAATGGTATCGAAGTGGTGATTGGCGGAGGGGTTGAAATCCCAGCCCCAGCAGGAGCCATCAGTTCGGTTGCCTTGAGTGGTGGCAATGTGGTCATCGAGTACACGGGAACACTCAAGAGTGCCTCCAGTGTGACTGGGCCATACAGTGCGGTGGCCGGTGCGAGTTCGCCATACTCGGTTGCCCCTAACAAGGCTGCTGAGTTCTACATCGCTGAATAATGGCAAAGTGCTGGTAAGGTAACTTACCAATGACTTCTTCACGGCCGGGCATCATCCTGATGTCCGGCCTCTTTTGTTGCATGCATGGCTCTGTGGATTCTGGTTGAAGATCAAGAGGAACCAGTGCGATGATTTGAGTATGAGAATATTCTTATGCCTGCTTACCTTGATCGGTTTGCAGCTTGCCTCACAGGGCCAGGACCACATGGTTGAGCGGATCGTTTTGCCAGAACAGGGCGTTCAACCCCAGGTGGCTGCCGATGCCTCAGGCCGGATCCATTTGGTGTATCATCGAGGAGAACCAGGTGAGGGGAATCTTTATTACAGTAGCCTGGATTCCCTCCAGGGTCAGTGGGCGACGCCGATTCAGGTCAATCAACTGCCCGAATCAGTTGTGGCCACTGGCACCGTTCGAGGGCATCAGATTGCCGTGACGCCCGAAGGAAGGGTGCATGTGAGTTGGTTTGCCAATCGAGATTGGCATAAACCAAAAGGAGAGCCTGCCCATGCCTACGCTCCTCTGATGGTTGCCACCTTGAAACCAGGCCAGGCTCGGTTTTCGAGGGAGCAGAACCTGCTGAGATGGACCCGTCATCTCGATGGTGGGGGTTCCCTGGCGGTGGATAGCCGAGGGAACTTATTTGTGGCTTGGCATGGAAGAGGCGATTCACCTGTTGAAGGCGAAATGGGTAGGCAGGTCTTTTTGAGTGTGTCAGTTGATGGAGGCGAAACCTTCTCGCGGGAACGTGCCATTGCTGAAGCTCCACAGGGGGTATGTTCTTGCTGTGGGATGCGTGTTCACACCGATCAACAGGATGGGGTTCATATCCTCTATCGTGGTCTTCGAAATCAATTACGCCCGATGGTTCACCTTCAATCAACTGACCACGGTAAGCATTTCACCGCTCGGTTTTTCGATGATTGGGATATTCAGGCCTGCCCAATGAGCTTGGTCAGTATGGCAGATCACGCCATTGGCTCCGCATGGATTGCCAACGAATGTGAGGGGACCATCAGATTGCATCATAAAACGAATCATCTTTCCTGGACTGAATTGATTTCCAGCCAACAACAATGGAAGGGAAAACATCCCTCTCTGGTTGCCAATAAGGACGGAGAAGTGCTGGTGACTTGGGCCCAGGATGCTGGTTGGGGCAAGGGCGGGCAGCTCAGGTGGGCGGTGGTTGATGCCTCAGGTAAAGTGGTCGCAACCAACGAGGCAAAAGATGCGCCAGAACTGCCAGTGTGGAGTTTCGCAAGCGCCATGGTGATCCAAGGCAAGTTCAAACTGATTTACTGAACAAGCTCATGGAGGTGGTTCTGTTTCAACCAGAAATTCCCCCCAACACTGGGAACATTGCTAGGCTTTGTGCTTTGACTCGTTCAAAGCTTCACCTAATTGAACCCATGGGTTTTGATCTTGAGGATCGACAGCTTAAGCGTGCGGGCATGGACTATTGGACCATGGTCAATTGGAAACGCTGGCAAGATTGGAAGTCTTTCAGGGCTTCCTTAAGAGACACCCAACGGGTTTGGTTCATCGAATCCGACGGACCAAGGCGTCATGATGAGGCAGTTTTTGGTAGCGAGGATGTGTTGGTATTCGGTCGAGAGTCATCGGGTTTACCACTCAGTTTGCTCGAAGCCCATCGAGATAGTTGGCTTCGGATTCCGATGATGCATCCCAGAGCCAGGTCCATCAATCTCTCCAATACCGTGGCCATCGTTTTATTCGAGGGATTAAGGCAGTTGGGCTTTGAAGGCGAAATCACCTGCGAACCTGATAGCCGAACGCAGGTGATTTCGTGATGATCCTAGAGAAGAGAATTCGACTCAGATTCGCTTCATCCCGCGCCAAGGGAAATGCGCGGTAGGTGCCATTTAGGTGTTGTTTTCGGATTGCTCCCCTGACTCCTCCTGGTCGGCTTCCGAGTCGGAATCGTCCTCTTCCTCGTTGATGACTGGAGCGATCGCTTGAAGTCTGTCCACGCCTTTGGTGTCGACAAGTTTGACACCCATGGTGTTGCGCCCAGCCTCGCGAATATCATCCACAGCGATACGAATCATTTGTCCGCCTACTGTGATCAACATGATCTCGTCATGGTCATGAACACTTAGTGCCCCGATGATTCCTCCGGTCTTGTCTCCCGTCTTCATCGTAATGATCCCTTTACCACCGCGAGATTGCTGGCGGTATTCCTCAAATGTCGTGCGCTTACCGATTCCATTTTCGCTGGCTACCAACAAAGTGGCACCGGCCTCAACGATGGAAAGGGCAACCACTCGGTCGTCATCACCTAGTTGAATGCCACGGACCCCACTGGTCGCCCTTCCCATGGATCGGGCATCAGATTCGTTGAATCGAATACTTTTACCATTGTGGGTGATTAGCACAATGTCGTCCTGCCCGGAGGTGAGCTTGACTTCGATCAGACGATCTTCTTCAAGGATGTTGATGGCTTTGATCCCTCCCTTGCGATAATTCCGGAAAGCAGCCAGTTCTGTTTTCTTGACGGTTCCATTTTGGGTCGCAAAGACAAGGAAACCGGGTTGATCCCAGGTGATATCCTTTTTCTTTTCATCCATGATGGATTCAACCCGAATCAGGGCTGCAATTTTTTCATCAGGTTGCAACTCGAGCACGTTGGCGATGTTGCGTCCTTGGCTGGTGCGTCCCAGCTCTGGAAGTTCGTGCACACGTTCCACATACACGCGCCCTGTGTTGGTGAAGAACATGAGGTAATCATGGGTGCTGGCTGAGAAAAGGTGCTCCACAAAGTCCTTGTCTTTGCCATCCACTACAGATTTGGTGCGCATGCCCATACCGATCACTCCCTTTCCACCTCGTCGCTGAGATCTGTATTCGCTGAGCAGGGTGCGTTTGATCAGTCCATTGTGAGAAAGGGTGATGATGACAGGTTCATTGGCGATCAGATCTTCGATAAGCATGTTCCCGTGGAAGGGGATGAGCTCTGATCGCCTAGGGGTGGCGTATTTTTCTCTAATACGGAGCAACTCTTCCTTGATGATGGCCAGGACTCGGATCTCCCTTGCCAAGATGTCCATCAAATCTTTGATGGTCTCCAGCAGGTCTCCATACTCTTTTTTGACCTTGTCGGTTTCCATCCCAGTCAATTGATAAAGCCTGAGTTCGAGGATGGCATTGACCTGGGCTTCGCTGAATACATAGCGGCCGCCATCAAGACGAGCTTGGCTACGGATGAGGATGCCAAACTGTTCGACAGTCTGTTGATCGAAAGCATAGGCCATGAGCTTTCTCTTGGCTTCCTCACGATTGGCAGAGTCTCTTATGATGCGAATAAAATCATCAAGGTTTGCCAGAGCGATCAGGTAGCCTTCGAGGATTTCTGCTCGTGCCTCTGCTTTGTTGAGCTCGTACTGGGTGCGACGCAGTACCACTTCTCGACGGTGCTCGACGTAGCAGTTGATGATTTCCTTCAGGTTAAGGGTCTTAGGGCGTTGATGGTCAATGGCCAGCATGTTGACACTGAAGGTTGTCTCCAGCTGGGTGTGTTTGTAGAGGTTGTTGATGACCACTTTTGGGATGGCATCCCGCTTGAGTTCGATCACCAGACGCGTGTTTTCATCCGACTCGTTTCGGAGACCCGAGATTTCAGTGAGGATCTTTTCATTGACCAACTGGGCAATGCGCTCTTCCAGCACAGCTCGGTTCACATTGAAGGGGATCTCAGTGATGATGATTTGCTCACGTCCGGTGGGCGAAGTTTCGACTTCCATGCGCCCCCGAATCCTCAAGCTTCCCCTCCCGGTATGGAAATACTGCTTGATCGGGTCCAAACCACAAACCTGACAACCACTTGGGAAGTCAGGGCCTTTGATGTAGGCCATCAACTCTGCGATGGTAATGGCAGGGTTGTCGATTTGAGCGCAGATGCCGTCAATCACCTCTCCTAGGTTGTGAGGGGGGATATTGGTTGCCATCCCCACAGCGATACCTGTGCCTCCATTGACCAACAGGTTTGGAAACGACGAGGGGAACACCGAAGGTTCAACGGTTGAGTCGTCATAGTTTGGAACGAAGTCAACCGTGTCTTTTTCCATGTCGTCCATCAACACGGAGCCCAGGTGGGTCATTCGTGCTTCGGTATAACGCATGGATGCAGGGGGATCCCCTTCAACAGAACCAAAGTTGCCCTGACCCTCAATCAGGATGTCTCGCATTGCCCAGGGCTGAGCCATGTGAACCAGTGTTGGGTAGATGGCCTGGTCACCGTGTGGGTGATAATTACCCATGGTTTCACCGACAATTTTGGCACATTTAATATGTTTCTTGGTTGGGCCAACACCAAGATCATTCATGGCATAGAGAATGCGCCTCTGAGAGGGCTTCAAACCATCACGCACGTCAGGGAGAGCACGCGAGATGATCACCGACATGGAATAGTCGAGGAATGAATTCTTGATTTCATCGGCCACATTGATTTTTTCAATCAGGCCGCCAGTTGGTTGGGATGTGGGTTTGGAGTCGGATTCCGACATGATGATATGGTATTAAGAAAATGGCTGGTCAACAGGACGCACTAAGGCTCCTGTTGAATCGATTGAGAATCTTCTGGATGCCCAGGACTGCACGCTTTTAGACATCAAGGTTTCTGACGTTCAGGGCGTTGTCTTCGATAAACTGTCGCCGAGGCTCGACTTCATCCCCCATCAATTTGGTGAACATTTCCTCAGCTTCCACGGCATCGCTCAGATCCACCCGAAGTAGTTTTCGACTACCGGGATCCATGGTGGTTTCGAATAGTTGCTTGGGATTCATTTCTCCAAGTCCTTTGAAACGCTTGATTTCAAGACCTCGTTGTCCCACTTCCTTGATGCCTTCAAGGATTTCGGCAATGGAAAATAAAGGCTTCACGCTCTGCTTGTCCCCTTCGCCCTCGACCAGTTCAAAAAGAGGCTGGTCCTGCGCGGCATAGTGCTCAACCTTAAGTCCCTTTTCAGTGAGCTGGCCCAGTAGCTTTTCAATGGCCTTGCTCTCATGCAACTCTACATGACGAGCCCTGCGGCTGGTCTGGCTTTTACTGCGTTCCTCAGAGGTCGTTTCATCCTCTGCAGATTCAAAGAGTCCCAGGTCCAAGTTTTCTTTGCCAAATTGAGCCAGAGCCTCCTCGTTGCTGAAGTAGTGAGTTTGTTCCTGATTACCCTCTCTGATTTTGACAAGGTGCTTAGGAAGCACTCCATCTCTGGCTCGGCATTCGAGATACTCATCGAATTGCCCACCATGGCGTCGAATCGCATTGGCGAACTTGTCCATCTGACTGAGTAGATCCAGGATATCACTCAGGGAAGCGTCTTCTATGAGATGACCATCTGCCAAATTCTTGAGTTTGACATCACCTGATCCCAATCTGATGAGGATGCGGCTTAGAGCGGCATCATCGGCGACGTATTCAGTATGGCGTCGCCTGGATATCTGATAAAGAGGGGGTTGGGCAATGTAGACATAGCCTCTGCTGATCAGGTCGGTCATGTGACGATAAAAGAAAGTGAGCAGCAGGGTGCGAATGTGAGAACCATCCACATCGGCGTCGGTCATGATGATCACTTTATGGTATCGCAGTTTATCTGGGTTGAATGCCCCTTCACCATCGCCTGTTCCGATTCCAGTCCCCACAGCGGTGATCATGGTGCGTATCTCATTGTTCTGGAGAACTTTATCCAAGCGCGCCTTCTCTACATTGATCAGCTTGCCTCGAATGGGAAGGATTGCCTGATACTTGCGGTCTCGACCTTGCTTGGCTGAACCGCCTGCCGAATCACCTTCTACAATATATAATTCGGTGTTTTCTGGATTGCGATCCGAACAGTCAGCTAACTTGCCAGGGAGACCTCCTCCTGTCATCGCGCTCTTCCGGACCGTTTCTCGAGCTTTCTTAGCCGCTTCACGTGCCCTGGCTGCCATGAGCGATTTTTCGATCACTCGTTTGGCAACTGCCGGATTGTCATCGAAATAAGCCATCAACCCCTCATAGACAATGGATGAAACCACCCCTTCGATTTCTGTGTTGACCAGCTTGACTTTCGTTTGAGATTCGAAACGAGGGTTTGGCAACTTGACGCTCAGCACACATACCAGGCCTTCCCTAACATCATCACCCGATATGCTGGGATCCTTGTCCTTGAGGAGGTTGTTCGAGCGAGCATATTGATTGATTGCTCGTGTCAATGCGGTTCGAAAGCCCGTCAGGTGAGTGCCACCATCGGCGTTGGGAATTGAGTTGGCGAAACAGAGGATTTGTGAGTTGTAGGTGTCGTTGTATTGAACCACACAGTCCACGTAGGCTTCCTCCTGCTTGCCTTCGACCTCAATCGGGCGATTGGCCCTCAGGTTGATGGGCTCTTGATGCACCAGCTGTTTGTTGCGCCCCAATTGCCTCACAAACTCCTCAATGCCATCTTTGTAGAAAAACCGCTCTGCCTTGTTGTCTTCCCGTTCGTCAATCAGGTGAATTTCCAGACCTGGGTTCAGGAAGGCCAACTCTCTCAGACGGTTGGCTAGGATGTCGAATTTGAACTCAGTGGTGATGGTGAAAATCGTTGCGTCAGGCTTAAAGGTGATCAAGGTGCCCGTGTGTTTGCTGCTGCCAATGACCTTCAGCTCCTGAGTGGTTTGTCCTCGGGCAAATTCCATGTAATGCACCCCGCCATCTCGAGAGACTTCTACCTTGAACCAATCGGAAAGGGCGTTCACACACTTGGCTCCAACCCCGTGCAAGCCACCAGAGTATTTGTAGGCTCCCTGACCGAATTTACCCCCAGCATGTAGGTTGGTCAGAACCAATTCGACGGCTGGAATGTTGAACTTTGGGTGAATATCCACAGGGATGCCTCGCCCGTTATCTTTGATGGAAGCCGAACCATCAACGTGGATGGCCACTTCAATACGGGAACAAAAACCCGCCAGATGTTCGTCGATGGAGTTGTCTAGGACCTCGAAAACACAGTGGTGGAGGCCTCGCTCATCAGGATCCCCGATGTACATACCGGGACGTTTTCGGACGGCTTCGAGACCTTCTAGTTTGTCAATTTTGGAGGCATCGTAGAGCCCGCTATCGGGGAGGGTTACAGCGACCTTTTTCGCTTCATTTTCCTGATCCATAATATGTTGGTAATGAGATACTTAAATACAAGTAAGTTCTCCCTTTCATTTTAGGCTAAAACGGACATAGGGACAATGGTTTATTTCACTCTTTTGAGACCGATGAACACTCTTTCCAAGATGGCAGATGAGCGTCGCAGATTAGGGATTCTCACCCTGCTAGGTTATCAAGCCAGAAGGCAGGGAGGTTCATGATCAGAACCCCGCTGTGATTCGGATCATTCTTGGGTCAGGAGTATGATCTTATCAGTCTCTTGAATGCGGTTCGGGGTGACTTTTGGCATCGACAAAAGTTCTCATTTCTCGTTGAACTGTAGGCCCTTTGATCATGCTCAAAGCATGTTTGGAAGGGGGGGTGACCCGGTTGGCCTCCAGCCTCGATTGAAATGTCGACGCCCCACTGATTCTTATCACCATGACCAAAAAGCCAAATCAAAGCCAACAGGAGCCCGTATCATCCGTCTCTTCCAATGATCCCTCCGGAATGCCTGAGCCAGGAGCTGTGGTGGTCGATACCCAGAGGTTTTATTCAAGAGAAGATTGGAAAACAGCTCTCTTTACCGGCTTGTTTGTCCTTATTGGCTACCTCCTCTCCATGGCTCCAGATGTGACATTGGAGGATTCAGGAGAACTTTCAGTAGGATCGTATTATGCTGGGGTTCCTCATCCTCCTGGCTACCCAGTGTGGACCCTTTATTCCTGGCTCTTCACTCACATTCCAGTCTCCAATATTGCCTTCAGGGTCACGCTTTCATCGGCCTTTGCCGGGGCTGCAGCCTGCGCATTATTAGCTCTGATGGTTTCTAGAGGTACGTCCTTGCTGATGCTTGGGACAGATTATCTCAAGGGCCTTGACACACGACAACGAGACTGGATGGCTCGGGTATCGGGCTGGGTCGCTGGCATGCTCATGGGATTCAATGGTTTCATGTGGAGTCAGGCGGTGATTGTTGAGGTCTATACCTTGAGTGTTCTGTCGCTGATGGGGGTCCTCGCCTGTCTCATGCGTTGGGTCTATCTCCAGGAGAAGTCTCGCTATCTTTATCTGGCGTTTTTCCTTTTCGGTATTTGTTTCAACAATCACCAGACATTGATTGTGGCTGCCATGGGCATTCAGGTTGCGATTGCAGCGGTCAATCTCCGCCTCGGGCGGGACCTGTTTCTCGGAAACAGTCTGGTCTACGTCCTCGGACTCCTTGCCAAGTGGAATGGCATGTTGACCGCCTTCGATGAAAACGTGCCTCTTTTTGTGATATACAACGCGGTTGGCATCGGTTCCATCGCGGCCTTTGCCTGGGCTTGGAATCAGACACAAGAAATCATGACTGAATGGAAGACAGTCTTATGGCTTGGCCTCGCATGGCTAGCTGGAGCCTGCTTCTACTTTTACATGCCGGTCGCTTCCTCGACCAACCCACCTATGAACTGGGGCTACCCTCGCACCTGGGATGGATTCGTGCATGCCTTCAGCCGCGGTCAATACGAAAGGGCCAATCCGACCAGTTCAGTCCTTCGTTTTATCCAGCAGATGACCCTATATGTGAGGGGGATCGCATCTGAATTTTCCCCCGTCATGAGCTTCCTTGGGTTACTGCCTTTCCTTGCCTGGCGGCGCATTGCTCGACGTGAGCAGGCCTGGCTTGTGGGGTTGGGATCCATCTTTGTGTGCCTAGCTGTGATCCTGATGGTCCTCCTCAATCCTCCTCCCGATAAACAAAGTCAGGACTTGAACCGTGTGTTCTTCACCTCCTCCCATGTTTTAGTCGCTTTATTCGTGGGTTATGGGGTGGCGCTTCTGGTTGCTTTTTTAACCCTTCATTACCAGCGTTACCGAATGGCCGCTCTTTGTGGAGGTGCTGTTGCCTTGGCCCTTGCCCTGTTTGGGTGGCTGGCACTGGAGCGGGTGCATGCATTGGATCACTTCACAGCTTGGTATGGCGTTGGGCTGGCCTTAATTTTCGTTCTGGCCTTTGGTAGCTCTCGGCACCGAGCTCCAACCACCGCGATCCTGGTGGTCCTATCCATGGCTCCATTTCATTCCATACTGAGCCACTGGTGGGAAAACGAACAGAGGGGTCACCTTTTTGGCTACTGGTTTGGTCATGACATGTTCTCACCTCCCTTCGATGTCTATCCGGAAATGGAAGAAGGCGCGATTCTCTTTGGTGGCACTGATCCCGGGCGATTCAACCCCACCTACATGATTTTCTGTGAAAGCTTTCTCCCAGCCTCCAAAAAGCCTAGAGATCCTGCTTTCGATCGGCGTGATGTGTATCTCATCACTCAGAATGCCCTGGCTGACGGCACCTACCTGGATTACATCCGCGCTCATTACTTTCGCAGCGCCCAGCAGGATCCTCCTTTCTTTCAGGAAATGCTGCGTTCGACGAATGAAAAGGAGTTGAATGTGATTACCAATGGACTGGCGCGGGCCTTTAGTCCGGTGGATAAGGCCATGACCCGCATGGGTGCCTACGTTGAAGCCAAGCGCCGAGACCAAGGCGTCTATCCCCGCACTGAGATCTACACGCCTTCCGATGCGGATTCGGATCAAGCCTACATGGAATACATGGCCGATGCAGCGGTTCGCCGGGCTAACAATCAGTTACGGCCAGGTGAAATCGTAACGGAAACTCCTGATGGCCGGATCGCAGTTCAAGGGCAAGCTGCGGTCATGGCTATCAATGGTCTCCTAGCCAAGGTGATTTTCAATAAGAACCCAGATCATCCCTTTTACATAGAGGAGAGTATGCCCCTGGATTGGATGTATCCTCATCTATCGCCTTTTGGGATTATCATGAAGATCAATCGCGAGGAGGTAGCCGCTTTTTCTGAGGAGACGCTACAAAAAGATCGGCTCTTTTGGTCGCAATACATGAAGCGTCTGATTGGGGACTGGATCAATGAGGACACCACTGTTGAAGAGGTTGTCGACTTTGCCACCGCTGTCTATCAGCTGGGTGATCTGACTGCATTTGGCGGAGATACTAAATTTGTTCGGGATGACTGGGCTCAGAAAGCTTTCTCAAAATTGAGAAGTGCCATCGCTGGCATCTATGCTTGGCGCTTGAGCCCTCAATGCCCAGAACATCTTCGCCCAAAAGACGCAGAGTCTGAAGCCCAGTTGATGCGTGCAGCGGAACTGGCATTCAAGCAGGCCGTGGCACTCTGCCCTTACAGTCCAGAGGCGGTCTATCGCTACTCCAATTTGTTGGCCACCACTCAGCGGGTTGATGATGCCATCGCCATCACCCAGAAGTGTTTTGAGTTCGACTACGAGAATGAAGGGGTTCGCCAACTGCTGGAGCAATTGCACATGCTCAAGCAGGGGCAGACAAAACTGACTGAGATTGAAGAGACCATACGTTCGCTCGAGCAACGGCACCTTGCTAATCGCACGAACCTGGATGTGGCCTATAAACTGATGTCTAACTACGTGCTCACCATGCGAACCAACGATGCGGTGGTGATCATGGATACGCTGCTTGCTGATCCTAATGCTCCTGCCGAGACGATCTTGACGGTGGCCTCAGCTTACAATGATCTCAAACAATACGATAAATTGGAGATGGCTTTAGTCAGGCTGGTTGAAGTGTTACCCGAGAATCCAGAGGCTTGGTTCGATCTGGCAGCGACCCAAGCGGTAAACGGTAAGCTGGAACTGGCCCTGCAAACACTCGGGCGTACTCTTGAGCTGAGTCGTGACCGGCGCTCTCGTCAACCCGAAGCTGCGGATCTGACCCGCAAAGCTCGTTCCGATACGCGATTCAATGCCTTGAAAGCCATGCCAGCTTTCCAGGCTTTACTGAATCCCTGATCTATCTTGCGGCGGTTTGGAGCAACAATGGCTTCAAACAATCTTTGAATCCATCACACAAAGATAAAGGCCATGGTATTCATCCCATGGCCTCGGTTTGATGTGAATTTGGAGTGCTTGT
>JALRAZ010000402.1 GCA_023257935.1 Verrucomicrobiota bacterium | reverse complement strand
TTGCGTGCTCGTGCAGGCACCCCCGCACATGTTCCACGCGCTCCTGGCACCCTTGGCGCACATGTTCTCCTCGTCTTCCTCTTCCTCTTCCTCCCTCCCCATGACCATGCCCGCCTCCTCGGCCTCCGCCTCCGCCACCGTAGCGATTGGCCATGCCTGCATAGGGATCTGCGCTGGCAGCCCCCCCTCCACCAAGCAACCCGTATCTTGCCTCAAGCGATTTTCCAAAACCCATCGCGCCACCTGAAGTGGTAGTTCCAGTTTCCTCAACCGAAACCCATTTAACACGGAAAAAGTGCTCCGCGTGGCTAAATCCGGCAAGCACCCGACTCAGTTCAGCTGAACCGCATTCGAAACTGACTTGATAGGGGTATGAAATAATGCCCAAATCCTGGTCCGTCACGCTTTCACCCTCTAAGTAATTGGATGTGGAAGAGCTGCTGCTTGAAGTCGAGGAAGTCATGGTCCCAAGAATGTCACCGGCTCCACCCCCAGGGCTGTCATTGTTGCTGACTGGCATGCGCATGATGGCATTGATGCCATAGACTTTGGCATCAAAGAGCACTTGGCAAAGTTCTTTAACTTGAAATAATTGGAAGGTAAGAGGTTTGAGGGCACCATCCTCAAGATCAATCTTCGGACGGATGTCATCGAAAGAAAACCCATAAGTTCCCTGATCCACAGAGGGGAGGTTAATCCCAGTGAAGCGCGCTTGACGGTTGAGCAAGGACACTTCGCCTTCCAAAACCTCCTTGAAATCAGAGAGCGACATTTGGGTTGGGATCGGATAACTCGTGAATTTGGATCGCAGCGGCTGCAAAAGCTCATTGTCGATGCGCTGCTGCTCTTTTTGGACCGCTTGAATATTTTCCTGATTGGGTGCGGTGGTGCGGTTGAAAAGGCCTTGAACCTCCGAACGCTTGGCTTCGAGAGCTACTGTGATGGAGGCATCTTTGTCCATCTGGAGCTTGGTGAAGTAGCCAGCAAAGCCCAGAGCGATCAGGGCCACGACCCCACCGATAACCAATCCTAAATTTTGTTTAACCCAAGGCATTATAAACCGCTTTCTGTTAATGGGATAGGCTCTTTGAGTCTCAATGAAATTTCGAAGCCGAAGGTCGCATCGCTCTCATCAACAAGCGGCAGTTCGCCCACTAGCTTTGTTTCATCGGCATTGAAGTAATTGGTGTGAGACTGAAGCTTTTTGAGAAAGCTGAATGCGAGGTTGTTGTTCGCATTGGCGTTGATCCCTGTGCGGTTAACTCCTTTGCAAGCAAGAGTCAATTTCGCGATGATGGTTTCATCATCATCCACGGAAGTCTCCTCCTCATCGCCCCAGTCATCATCCTCCGAATCACCTCCAGGAAGAAGCCCGTAGCGCTTCATCATTTCAATGTCCATCATCATGGATGGCTCCTCCTCTTCATCCTCCCAGGTATCGACGACTGCGGCACCGGCCAGGTTGACCCCGGGGCTATCAGGGCGCAATGACTCAACCCATAGACCTGAGTCCACGGCGTATTGCCTTTGAGCGTCCTGCTCGGTTTCCATAAGTGCCTGCCGGATGATCGCAAGCAAGTCAGACCACACAAACCGTTGCTCCACCAACCCAGCGAAGCGCTTTGCGTGGTCAATTCGGGTGGCTAAAGCGGATTCCTCTGGGCGCAAACTGTCCTGAAGACGAAGGAGCGGAGCCGCATCACTTTCGAGCTGTGCCAGAACTTTTTGCTTTTCGGCTGCTACTTGGCGGAAAAAGAAACCAACCAACAACATGAGCAAAACAAGTCCTGCAACCGAAGCGAGTACCAAAGGCTTCTTGCGGTTGAACTCTTGCCGATCCCTCAACTGACGAGGCATCAAATTGAGTTCAACAGGGCACTCAAATACGTTACGCAGAGCCAAGCCGACAACCGTACCAAACGAGGGAGCCAAGCGGCCTAGCTCCTCTAGGTCCAGCGATGGATCAATCCCAACAGACTGGAATGGGTTAAAATAATCAACCTCGATGTTCAGCTTTTCCGAGAAGAACTGAGAGGTGTAAGGCATAATAGAGGCTCCACCAGCCAGAAAAAGCCGAACCGGAGCCGATCCACCCTGTTGGGTTTTGTAAAACTGAATGGTTTGGTTGACCTGAATATGCAGACGGGTCATCACCTGGCGTGCAATTTTGGAAATAGCAGCCTGCTGAGGGTTTTCAGGGTCCTCGTAAGCACCCCCCAGCCCCACAAAGCCCTGTTCTAGCTTGAACTGCTCAGCATCAGGGAAACGCATCTTTTGCTCGGTAGCAAACTCCTGAGTGATGGCGTTGGCACCAATGTTAATGCTACGGGTGAAGACCTTACCGTCCTCAAAGAAAAGCACGTTGCTGGATTTGGCGCCAATGTCCAGCACCATGGAACACCCTTCCAGCTCGCTATAGTTGTGGCGGAAGGCATTGCAAAGGGCCGATTGAGGGGTGTCGACCAGGTCAACGGTGCGACCCAGAGACTCAGCCGCATTGAAAACCTTGTCCACCAGATCGGTTTTGATAGCCACCAGCATCACCTCAAGCTCTCCCCCTTTGGCTTTGCCGGTGATTTGGTGATCCCAGACCACCTCGTCGATTGGAAAAGGGATGTTGTTCTGAGCTTCCAGCCCAATGATTTCGACCACTTTTCGGGCTTCAACAGGAGGCAGTTTGCTGAATTTGGAAAAAACCTGGTAGCCAGGTGGGCAGACATTGAGTGCCTTGGCTGAGAAACCCTGCTCGGTCAGAAGCGTCTTGAGAGCTTTCTTCACAGCACCCTCACGCACCGCGTCTTGCCCGCCTTGGAGGCCGAGGGGATGCTGCGCGAACTTGAGGAGGGTCAAACCCCCTGCATCATTAGGTTCGAACTCGGCGATTTTGACGCTGCCGGCCCCCAGGTCGATGCATAAAAAGGATTTGGATTTCGCCATGTTACTTAAATTTCCCTCGGTTCAAGACAACAGATTTCCATCAGAGGACAAAGCCTCAGGACGTCAACGTTGCAAAGGACGAGGTGGTGATATGGGAATTTGGTAGCAGGGTCAACAGAAAACTCTGGTAGGAGGTTATTTCCGCGACCACGGCTTCGTATTTCACTGCGTCTCTGCTAGGCATAAATAATTTCTAAGATGAGCTAGGATTGTTAGCAATAATCATTCCAATTGAATCCATGAATGCGTCGATTTACCGACCTACTTGGCCCCTTCCCCACCGACCACCACTGGGACCGTTTTGAGGAGGATTTTAATATCCAGCCAAATGGTCCAGCTATCGATGTATTCCAAGTCAAGCCTGACCCATTCCTTAAAGTCAGTCACCTGATTGCGACCACTTATCTGCCAAAGGCAGGTCAAACCAGGCTTGACGCTCAGGCGTCGTCGATGAGCCAATTCATCGAACTGCATGGTTTCGTCAACCGGCAGGGGACGTGGCCCGACCAGACTCATTTCACCCTTAAGCACATTGAAGAGTTGGGGGAGTTCATCGAAACTCCGTCTGCGGAGAAATCGCCCTATTGGGGTAATTCGAGGATCATCTGTCACCTTGAACACCGGGCCAGCCATCTCATTGTATGCCATCAACTCATCTTTGCGCTGCTCTGCGTCAGTGACCATGGTCCTGAATTTATACATGGTGAAAGGTTGCCCGTTGAGCCCACTGCGCTGTTGACGAAAAAAAACTGGGCCTGGGGAACCCAATCGAATGGCTATCATGCAACCTATCAAGATGGGGCTGAAAAGCAGGATGGCCACCAAAGCACCCACTAGGTCCATGGCTTGCTTGACGTGAGCCTGCCAGTTGAAATCTGGGGTTGAGCGGAATACCACCACCGGTCTACCATAAAGCTCATCGAGGGTGGTTCTCGAAATCTGGGTGTTGAAGAAATTAGCCAGCATCCAGACCTCGACTCCCTCAATTTCGCAGGCTTGGATGACTTTTTCGATACTGCCAAAATAGCTGTGGCGGGTTGCCAAAAGAACCCCGTTGGCAGAATGACGATGAAGCAGGTCCACAAAATCGCTGACAGCCTGGCGGTTGATATCAACCCTGGCAACCACCTCCAGATCCTCTGCATCCCCGAGTTTCAAATCTTTTTCGGCCTGAGCCACATCTTCATCTGTCCCGACGAGGATGATCCGGCGTCTGAATCCTGCTTCACCCATCGCGTAAATGAGGTAGCGCCTGAGTATCTCTTCCTTGAGGAAGACAACGATGAAACTGATGCAGCCAAACAGGATAAACACCGCGCGAGCAAGGCTGGTCTTGGCAAGAAAGGCTGCCAGAATCAAACCCGTTGTGATTAGAAAACAAGCTTTGGTCAATTGCCAGGCAGTGAGACCACGCGATGCAAGGATAGGACGCCGATAAAAGCCTTGGGATTCCAGTAAAACCAGCGAGAGGGGGATGGTCAGAAGCATGTAGGGGTAAAACTCTGACAGGGGTTCAATTTCCTTGGTCCCCCCAAAGATACCCAACAATCCTAGCCCAATTTGACCCAAAATTTGCTCGCTGCTTCGGAGCTGATAGGCAAGCCAAAAACTCAAGACAATGAGTAGCGTGTCCAGCACACGCTGCATCTGACTCTGAACCTGTTGCTGCCGTCTTAGCATGGATATCAAGTTCCCTGCATGATTCAGGGAAGGGTCGCCTCGGGTGATTGAAAAGGCTGAGGCACAATCACTGTCTCACCCAGGGTTTTCTGGAATACAGGCACGGCAGCGCGGATGAACGCTTCCATCTGCTGATAGGCTTTCTGCTCATCTTCGGGGTAAACGATCGCTGAAACGGTCACATAGGCCCATCTCTGCATTTTGCCCTTAGTAAACAAATCTCTCGCCATCAACCACATACGGTCTGCATGACTACGAGTTACATGCTCATCATCCACAAACCAATAGTAAAGAAGGCCTGAGAACTGTCCCTCGTCCCTGACTCCAATGGAAGTTTTGAGACGCATAACAGGTAACTCCTGAGCAACAGGATGGCGAATCGAGATGCTCATGGGGACGGTTTCCTGAATCTGAAAGCCGGCACCGGTCAGGCAGTATTGAGGCTTGTGGATACTGGTTCGATCCAGCCCCATCAGGACCACGGTCAGATCGATGAAAAAGCCGTTTTCGAGCTTATAGCGCTTGCGCGTGATGGTGGTGTCGGGAGGCAGCGCCTCAAGCTCGATTTTCGAGACTTCGAGATCCTCACCTGTGAAGTTCAGTACCCAGTCAGGTAGGCGCACT
Organism: Verrucomicrobiota bacterium; assembly: GCA_023257935.1. Classification (GTDB taxonomy): domain Bacteria; phylum Verrucomicrobiota; class Verrucomicrobiia; order Limisphaerales; family AAA164-E04; genus UBA7971. The sequence continues at coordinate 25,691 of JALRAZ010000402.1, read as the reverse complement.
GGCGGTTTTTCCGAATCCCCATCCTCTACCAGAACCACCCCAGGCTCACCCATTGTCTGATGGGTTTTCCAGTAGCGAAGGAACGCTGCACCCAAAAGCAGGAGGCCAATGAGGCAGCAGAGCATGAGCGGGGTCTGCCGATTCACGAGGCCACCTCCTTCTTTGACACAATCTCTGGGGGCTCCTTGAGCCAGCGGTCCGCCAGCATGATGCCACCAATCGCGATTGGAAAGGTAATGAATCCAAGGTTGGTCTCCCATTTCAGTCCTACTTCCTGCCCATAGCGACTTCCCAACCAGACAGCAATCACCAGCCTGAGGGTATTACCAATCACCGCTAACGGCACCGAAAGCAGGAGAAGAGTCAATCGTCTCCACCATGCTTTGTAGACAATAAAACCAAATGCCAGGGTCAACGGCACCAAAGACATGAGGCTGCGGATCCCACTGCAGGCGGCGGCCACGTTGTAACTGAAGGTCCTGTCAGCATTGGTCAGGAAAGTGCCATCACGAACCACATCAACCTGCAATCCAACTTTGGCGATGGTTGCCGCGAGGAAAGTCACCAACTGCCTTAGTGGGAAGGTGATCGGTTGAGCCAATGACCCAACCGGTATGCAAAAAAGCAGTAGGATGTATGGAAAGAATATGGATCGCATCCAGGCCTTGCCCCAGCAAAAACCAATCAAGCCGTAAAATCCGACAAAAAGCCCCAGCACCGAGAGCCTTGTCTGTTGAGCCATGTAGCCAACAATGTGAAGCCCAAGCCCTAAAATCAGGCATAGGAAAGCGGGCCACCAGAGGCCAGGTGATGGGATGGCAAGCAGTTCCTGACGCTTCCATAGAAGCAAGGCAAGCACCACGAAAGGTATCAGGTTGCCATGACCATCCTCTGAGAGCGGCGCGTTGTAGGCATTGATCATCCAAGCGAATATGGAAGGGGTGTCGACATAACCAAAGGTCGCATTACCCATCCAATGGAAGAGCAAACACCAACCTAACAAACCGACAAGGAAGACGGCTTTGTGAGGTAACCTCAACCAAAGCTCACGGAGGTCTTCCATCATGGAAGGCGTGGGTCCGTCCCCAGTTTGAGGCCTGTCTGTCTTGTTATTCATGTCTGATGACTGGACACCGTCAAACCAGTTCCAGAGAGGGGGGTATTTAGGCGCTTTCTGGTCCAAAGGAAAACAAAATAATGAGAGGACCCTTTTTGAATGAATCACCTAAGTGGGTTGGGAAGGGATGTCTTTAGACCAGATGCGCCCACTCAAATAACCCTTAAATAGAAGCCATAGGAATGAGGTGTTGTAGTAAGCATAACGGGTCAGCAACCGTCTGGGTTCGCTAAACAGGCGAAACAACCAACCCAGACCCCGACGCTGCATCCAATCTGGGGCATCTGCCTTGGTTCCTGCATTGACATCAAAGGCAAAGCCAACGGCCATCAGGAGACCGCGATCGATGCGATGTTTGTGTGCATGGATCCATGCCTGCTGCTTGGGGGTCCCCAAACCGACCCAAATGAAATCAGGTGATAGTCGGTTGATTTCCTCCACAATCGAATGATTATCCTGAGGCTTAAAATAACCATGGCGCTGACCCACGATCCTGAGGTCCTTGTTCCAGCCAAGAGCCTTTTCAGACAATTGCCTCAGGCAGTCAGGACTCCCTCCTAGCAAATAATGCGTGTGCGAGGCTGGACTGTGCGTGAGACAATAACGCATGAAGGTTGGCCCATAGACCCGATCCTTCAAACCTGCACCTTGCCGGTTGAGACACCAAATCAGCGGCATGCCATCGGGGATGAATAAATCTACCGTGGAAGTTTGATCACGAAAATCACAATCAAGGCATCGCATGGTCACAATTTGAGTGTTGGTAAAATCAATGGAAACCACCCCGCCTTGAGTGGATCTTTCATGGCAGTAGTCCGTCAGCTCGGGGTAGGAAGTCGATCGCAATCGTGTCCCCAGCACCCCATAGACAGGAGGTTCGGCAGGCATCATGGCTCAACCTGCTCGCACATGCGGCTAAGGATGCGGTCCAGTGACCAGTTCAGCTGCCACTTGGGGAAGTGATTTTGAAACTTTCTCAGGTCGCTGATGTAGCAAATGTGATCTCCTTTGCGATGATTCTCGATATAAGTAGTCGCTACGGAACGATCCAAGAGCGCCTCTAGCCGCGTGATGCACTCCAAGATGGAGGCGCTGTTGGAGCGCCCCCCGCCCAGGTTGTAAACCTCTCCAGGTCTTGGGTTTTCAGCAAAGGCCAAGAAGGCAGCGATGACGTCTTCACTATGAATCTGATCTCGCACCTGCTTTCCCTTGTAGCCGAGAATCTGGTAAGTCTCACCCGCCTTGGCTACTTTGACCAAGTAAGAGAGAAATCCGTGCAAAGCCACGCCGCTGTGGTGCTCACCCGTGAGACATCCACCTCGAAAAACGCCCACGTTCATGCCAAAATAGCGCCCATATTCCTGAGCCATGACATCCGCGGCGGTCTTGCTGGCCCCAAAGAGACTGTGCATGGTCTGATCAATTCGGCAACTTTCACTGACACCATGAAAGTCCTCTGGGCGAGCATAATCCCAGCGGGTAGGTGTTTCCTGAAGGGGCATCTCGTTGGGTGCATCGCCATAAACCTTGTTGGTCGACATGAAAATGAAGACCGACTCTGGCTGAGTCTGACGGGTGGCCTCCAGAAGATTGAGGGTTCCCACGGCATTGACATCAAAATCGATGAAGGGGATCTCACGCGCCTTGTCATGAGAGGGCTGAGCCGCGCAGTGAATGATTAAATCGAAGCGCTCTCGACCAAAGAGTGCCATCACCCCTTCTCTATCCCGGATATCAAGAGGCTCATGGTGAAAGCGCTCGCAGGTGCGCTTCAGACGCTCAAGCACCCAGGTCGTGTCTCCACCGGGGCCAAAGAACTCTCTCCGCAGGTTATTGTCCACTCCAGTGATAGCGTGCCCCTGTCGGTCCAGCAGTCGAACTGCTTCAGAACCAATCAATCCACTTGAACCTGTCACCAGAACCTTCATGCGCCAATCACGATAATGAGAGCTTTTGAGAGGAAAAGGAAAATTTGGCGCATGCAATGAGAGGAAAGGATGGTGCCAGAGGCGGGATTTGAACCTGCGACCAAAGGCTTATGAGTCCTCTGCTCTACCACTGAGCTACTCTGGCACCCAGACCTCGATCCGAAGGCCTCGGATGAAGGAACGACGAAACTACTCAACCTCGGCAAGCCGGCGCAAGCAAAAATCAGGAATCCAGCTGCAACCGAAAAAGCCAACAATTGAATGGCACAGCCTCGCTGGAAGACCCCATTGCTCATTCTCAGAGCCCATAGTTTCAGGCAATGCCCATCACAAGGCATTTTGAGCCCTGCAGTGAGGTTGGAAGTTTGTCACCAAGTGTGTTAGATTGGAGACGGTTAAGTTGATGAGAAGACCCGCCGCGATGGGTCGGAGCGGTGGCTTCGTTTGGAGGCCACCGCTTTCATTACCTGCCTTGATTGAGACTACTTGGCTTGCTCGCTTCAAAATTCGGTAACCCCTTCATGGCTAGATTGCATGCATCAACTAGCCGAGTTCAGGGTGATAAGCTGCTATGGGTCCAGAGATGGACAATGCCACCTCACTTCCATCAGCGCTTAGAAGGGAGATGACCTGATTGGCTTCGAGCACGGCAGTGGACACATAACCCAGGGCAACAGCCCGCTGGGGATGATCTGGCAACACAGCGACACTGGTCAACCATCCACAGGCCTTCCCTGCGGCGACTAGCTCAAAGGACTCCTGCTTCAGATCAGGGGGCAGTTCAGGTAAGATGAATTGTGTCAGTTGACGTGGTACCCTTCCTGCCGTCTTGATGCGTGAAATCACTTCCTGGCCGATGTAGCACCCCTTATTAAAACTAATCATGGCACGCTCAAGCCCGGCCTCCTGCACCAGCACCGAAGCAGTCAGTTCATAGCCGGTGCGCGGCAGCCCTGATTCAATGCGTAGCATTTCCATGGCAAGCTCTCCGACAGAGTGGCCTTGATGCCGCACAAGCTGATCCAGCAAAGCATCCTGGAAGCGCTGGCTTGAGGCTGTCGGCAGAAACAGATCGAATCCAACCGATGCTCCTCTTGGGCGAAAGCTCAGGTAGAGGTCCTCGTCTAGAAGATCACACGAAATCTGCCGGATTTCGCCCAGCTTCGAAGGTAACTGGACGGCCCCAAGGAACTCTTGCAATAAGTGACCTGCCCGAGGCCCTTGCAGGGTGAGCATCTTAACCAGAGGGCTGGCATCGATCACGCTGACATCTTCGGACACAAGGTATCGCTCCAGCCGTTGCTGAACCGCCTCGACCAGATCAATATCAAAATCCAATAAAAACTCCTCTTCCAGACAATAGAGGTTCAAATCACAAAGAAAGCGGCCCCTCGCATCAGCCAGAGCAGCATAAGCACCTTCTCCAGGCTGAAGGCCCTTGACCTCTTGTGTCAACTGGCCATGCAGAAACCTGGCCCGATCCGCCCCAACCAGGCAGAGACGTCCGCGCTTTGAGGCATCGTGTAGCCCGCAGGTATGGTGAAGGGATCGCCATTGAGAGACGACCGCTTCGCTCCTATCTTCCACCCAGTGTGTTGGTGCACGCATACTCTATGGATGCCCTCCAAACAGACAGTAAGCAAGCCAGACCGAACGTGTGATCGTCGTTGTCCTTGGCTGTTGGCAGAAAGGCCCCCTTCCTGTAGACTGAGCTTTCAATAATCCCCGAATCATGAAACGTGTTGCTTCTTTCCTTTGGAGGTGCCTGATCATCACCGTATTCTCTGCCTTCCCTAACCCGTTGCAGGCCCTTCAACCCAATATCCTACTGATTATGACCGATGACCTTGGCTATGGGGATCTAGGTTGCTATGGGCAGACCAATATTCAGACACCTCATCTTGATCGACTTGCCTCCGAGGGGATGCGGTGGACACAGTTTTATGCCGGATCAACGGTTTGTGCGCCCTCTCGATGCGTCCTGATGACCGGACAGCACACCGGACACGCTGAAATACGGGGCAATCGCGAGATTCAGCCCATGGGCCAATGGCCACTGGCCGATGAAACTCTCACCATAGCCGAAGTCCTCAAAGCATCGGGGTATCGCACCGCCCTGATCGGCAAATGGGGACTGGGCGGTCCCAACTCAAGCGGGCATCCCAACCGCCAGGGATTCGATGAATTTTTTGGCTACCTGTGTCAGCGCCACGCTCACAATTATTATCCAGAGTTCCTCTATCGTAATGATCAGCGCGTGCCCCTCTCAGGTAATGTGGTGAACAATGAACGGGGTGATGGGGCGGGATACGCCGCAGAGAGAGCCCTTTATTCCCACGATCTTTGCACCTCGGAGGCACTTCAATTCCTGGACAATCAGGATGCCCAACAACCTTTCTTCTTATTCCTTTCCCTGACCATCCCTCATGCCAACAACGAGGGTGGAACCAAGGGGATGGAGGTGCCAGATCTGGGCATTTATGCCAACAAGGACTGGCCTGCTGCCCAGAAAGGCCATGCCGCCATGATCTCTCGCATGGACGCGGACATTGGGCGCCTATTGGATCGCCTGCGGCAGAAGCAACTGGATGAGCAGACCTTGGTTTTGTTCACCTCTGACAACGGCCCTCACCGAGAAGGGGGTAACGACCCGCTATTCAATGACTCCAATGGACCCTTGAGAGGGATCAAAAGAGACCTGTACGAGGGAGGCATCAGGGTGCCGCTCATTGCTCGCTGGAAAGGACGCATCAAAGCAGGAAGCCACAGTGACCATGTGGGCTATTTCGGTGATTTTATGGCCACAGTGGCCGATTTGACAGGAAGTCGCCTGCCCGAAAGCTACCCAGATTCCCTTAGCTTCCTTCCCACTTTGATCGGCAAACCACAGCCCACTCATGAGGCACTCTACTGGGAATTCCACGGAGGAGGGCAGCATCTGGCGGCCATTCGCCAGGGCAACTGGAAGGGAATCGCGCATCGCAATGGGGTTTTCGAACTTTTTGACCTTGAGCACGATCTTGGAGAGACCACCAATGTGGCTGCAGATCATCTGTCCAAGGTTGCGAACCTTCGGCATCACATGGACGCGGCTCACCAGGACCATGCACTCTGGCCAATAAAGTGAGTGGATCTCGATGCTTGCCTGGGCAAAGCCAAAAAGCTTCAACCTTGAGTGCGGGCCTCAAGTAAGTTAAACCCAACCTTATCCCATGAGCGCCGTGTCTTCCATGAACACCAGCTTTTGCAGCTGGGTATCCTTGACCTGGTTCGGACTCATGGTGTGGTTCCTACCCCTCCAAGCCGACACGGAATCGGAAATCTCTGAGACAAGCTTCTTCGTCGCCCAGGTTGCCCCCATCCTTGAAGCCCACTGCTTGAAGTGCCATTACCCTGGCAATGAGAAAGGGGATTTGTCGCTGGCATCTTTCGAGTCTGTCCAGGCAAGCGGCATCCTCGAATCGCCCAGCCGATTACTGGAAGTCATTCAACCCATAGGCATGACCCCCCCAAAAATGCCCAAGAAAGCCCCGCCGCTTTCGCGAAAAGATCAACAGATCATCCTCACTTGGGTCAACGCAGGTGCTTCATGGCCCGAGGGCTTGCTGCTGCGTCCAGCAAAGCTAGCCAAAGGGACTGCTTGGGCATTTGAACCACTCTCTCAAGCCGAACCACCTTCATCAACACAACCGCCTGAAACCACCTCCCTTCACCCAATCGATCGGTTCCTCATGCAGAGCCTTGCCGAAAAAGGCCTAAGCATGTCCCCTCCAGCCAACCGTTCGGTGCTGGCCCGCCGTGTCCATTATGATCTGACGGGCTTGCCGCCCTCGCCAGAAGCCCTGGCCCGTTTTGAACAAGACCCCGATCCCCGAGCTTGGGAAAAACTCATTGATGAACTCCTGAATTCGCCAGCCTATGGTGAGCGATGGGGACGGCATTGGCTGGATGTGATTCGATTTGGAGAAAGCCGCGGTTACGAACGCAACGAAATTATTCTCAACGCCTGGCCATTTAGGGACTATGTGATCGATTCCTTTAACGCCGACAAGCCCCTGGATCGTTTGATTACCGAACACTTGGCTGGAGACCAACTGGCACCTGATGATCCCGAGGTGTCCGTTGGGACAACCTTTCTGGTATGCGGACCCTACGACGATGTGGGGAATCAGGATCCCGCTCAGGCGGCCCAGATCAGGGCCAACACCATTGATGAAATCATACGTGCTACCTCAGAGGCTTTTTTGGGGCTGACTGTGGGCTGCAGCCGATGCCATGATCATAAGTTTGACCCCATCACCCAGGAGGACTACTACCGCTGGTATGCTACTTTCCGAGGTGTCAGACACGGTTCCAGGGAAATCGCCTCAAGCGATCAAAGAGCGGCTTACCAAGAGAAAATCGAACCATTGCGGGCTTCTAAAGAAAGTCTGCAGTCAGAACTCAAGGAGCTCAAGGCATCGATCCTGGCCAGGGCAGAGCAACGCAGTGAGGTCATTGCCGCAGGCTGGAAGCGGCCTCCGATCCGTCGTACGGGCATCGAGGAAACCTTCACCCCCACACTGGCCAGATATGTCCGATTAGTGGTGGAAGGGACCGAAAGTCACCCCGAACGCAATCGCGGCTATGGGATTGACGAATTCGAGGTCTGGAACAGCGATGCCCCAAGTCGCAATGTAGCCTTGCTCTCCGAGGGATCTCTCGCATCAGGAGAAAGTCGAGTGGCTGAAGATTTTGCCGAAGCTTACAGCGCCAACCTGACCATTGACGGTCGATTCGGAGCCCGGTGGATCGCCCAAGGCCCCACATTGACCCTGACCCTCAAAGAACCCACCTTGATCCATCGTATCTTCTTTTCGAGTGATCGCGTGGGTGATGCAGGCGATCACTCGGTTGCCAATTTTGTGTGTGAATACCGGCTGGAGTTTTCCCTGGATGGCGTGCAATGGCAGGAGCTTGCCCATTCCCGTGATCGCCTTCCTATGCACCAAGCCCATCGCGATCATCGTTGGCTCATGGCAGAAGCCTCTGTGGAAGAAACCGCCTCCATCGCGCGAATCAATCAGGCCATCGCCAGAGTCAATGAACAGATCGCCTCCATACCTGCCTTGCCTCAATGGTGGGTGGGTCGATTTGATGCCATCGAGGATACCACTCACCTCTTCCTTGGGGGGGATCCTCAGCGCAAGGCCCAGCCAACCCAACCTGCCAGCCTATCAGCGCTGGACAGGATTCTTCCACCCTATGCCCTGGATCATCAGGCCCCGGAGGCCCAACGTCGTTTGGCATTAGCCAGCTGGCTCACCCACCCGGAGAATCCCCTGACCGCTCGGGTCTGGGCCAACCGAGTGTGGCAGCATCATTTTGGGAGAGGTCTGGTGGCAACGCCCAGTGATTTCGGAGCCATGGGAGAGCCCCCTACCCATCCGGAGCTATTGGATTGGCTAGCCCAAAGACTCATGGCCTATGGTTGGCGGCTGAAACCCTTTCACAAAATGATTTTGCTCTCACAGGCCTACCAACAGCAATCAGGCTTTCGAGATGAACCTGCAGGGATCGACAGTGAGAACACCCTGTTGTGGCGCTTCTCACCCAGAAGACTCTCGGCCGAAGAAATCCGGGACACCATGCTGAGCTCGGCTGGGCTTCTTGATCAGCGCATGGGAGGTCAGGGTTTTCGTTTGTATCGCTACCTTCAGGACAACGTTGCCACCTACGTGCCGCTGGATCAGCACGGCCCATCCACTTGGCGGCGGGCCGTTTACCATCACCAGGCAAGGGCCTCGGTTGTCGACCTGATGAGCGAGTTTGATTGCCCCGATCCAGCTTTCGCCAGCCCTCGGCGAGCCACGACCACCACACCCCTTCAAGCCCTGACCCTGATGAATCATACCTTCACCATAGACATGGCATCAGCCATGGCTAAACGGCTGGATCGGGAGGCCGGCTCGAACCTCACCCACTGGATTCAACGAGCCTTCCTGATGACACAAGGGCGCTTGCCTGATACCGAGGAAATCAAAAAAGTTGCCTCATTCAAACAGGCAATGGGCGGCCAGCTTGTCTGCCGTGCCCTTTTCAATGCCAACGCGTTTATCCACCTGGACTGAATATGGAACGCCCTGCGACCACACCGGACTCACTCGCTTGGAAAGCCCTCATCGATCGTCGTGCTTTCCTGGACGACATGTATCGAGCGACCGCTGGTCTGGGCATGCTTTCACTGTTGGGGCAGGACCTTCAAGCAGAAGGGCTGCCATCCTGGCAGCCGGGGATCGGCAGAACCCATCACTCACCACGCGCCAAACGAGTGTTACAGGTGTTCTGCCCCGGTGCTGCCTCACACGTTGATCTTTGGGAACACAAGCCAGCCCTGGATCGCTATCATGGGAGCGCCTTACCGGGGGAAGCCGATTTTCTATCCTTTCAGGGGCGTAACGGCCCCCTGATGCGCAGTCCCTGGCCCTTTGTTCGACAGGGACAGAGCGGCAAGGCAATCACCTCCATGCTGCCTCACCTTGGGGCACATGCCGATGAAATCGCTTTCTTCCATGGCATGCATTCACGGACCAACACTCATGGTCCCGGCTGTGTATTCATGAACACGGGCCATCCCACGGAGGGATTTCCCAGCGCCGGAGCCTGGATGAGCTATGCCTTGGGCTCTGCCAATGAAAACCTACCTGCCTATGTGTGTATTCCCGATATCCGGGGTGAGCCGCCCAATGGCAAGGCAAATTGGAGCCAGGGTTTCCTGCCTGCTCGACACCAAGGTATTGTCATGAGCGCGCAGCAACCCATTCGCAACCTGCAAACCCCACAAGGAATCAGTAGCGAGGCTGAGGCAAGCACCCGTAGCTTGATTGCCTACATCAATCAACGTCACGCTGCCAATCACCCAGGTGATACGGCCCTTCAAGCACGCATGGAAGCCTATGAACTGGCTGCTCGCATGCAGCTATCTGCTCCTGAGGTGACCGATCTCAAGCAGGAGCCAACCCCGATACTCGATCTTTACGGGGCCAACGATGCGAACCCACTCAAAGCTGGCTTTGCCCGTAATTGCATCCTGGCCAGAAGGCTTCTGGAGCGAGGCGTACGATATGTCAACCTCTACTGTGCCTCTCGAGCCAGCGGCGTGGATGGCCTGCTGAACTGGGATGCCCACAAAACGCTCAAGTCGGATTATGAACGCCATTGCCCCATCCTGGATCAACCCGCTGCCGCCCTGCTGACCGACCTCAAACAACGGGGCCTGCTCGAAGACACTTTGGTGTTGTGGACCACAGAATTTGGCCGTATGCCGACACATCAGGAGGGCACCCAAGGAAGGGATCACAATCCCGACGCCTTCACGTGCTGGATGGCAGGAGCAGGGATTCGCGGTGGTGTGACTCATGGGGCGAGTGATGAATTCGGTCGTCGTGCTGCCACCAACCCCACCACGGTTTGGGACTTTTACGCCACGGCATTACACTTGCTGGGCTTTGATCACGAAAAATTGACCTACTACCACAATGGCCTGGATCGCCGCCTGACCGACGTCCACGGCCAAGTGATCAAAGAGGTGCTGGCATGAACCCACACCAAGAGCCCCTTATAATCATGAAATCACTTTCCCCGAAGCAGACTGCCATATTGTGGATCATCACCCTCATCACCTTGCTGCAAAGCAAGGTGATCAGCCTTAGCGTCGCAGACAATCCTCCAAACATCCTGCTGGCTATCGCCGATGATTGGTCCTATGGCCATGCCGGGGCCTATCATTGCCAGTGGGTTCAAACTCCAGCTTTCGACCGGATTGCGCGAGAGGGTCTCCTGTTCGATAACGCCTACACACCCAATGCCAAATGCGCCCCTTCACGAGCCACGATCCTCACCGGACGCTATTCATGGCAGCTGGAGGAAGCGGCCAATCATGTCTGCCCCTTCCCTCCCAAGTTCGGTGGCTTCATGGAGCGTTTGGCTGCTGAGGGCTATCAGAGTGGATTCACCGGAAAAGGCTGGGGGCCGGGTAGCGCCCTCGATGAGCTAGGCCGACCACGAGCCATCACCGGAAAAGCTTATCAAACCAAAAAACAGAGGGCTCCAACCCGTGGGATATCCAACAATGACTACGCCGGAAATTTTCAATCCTTCCTCGATGAACTAGAGCCAGGAAAACCATGGGTCTTTTGGTATGGCACGACCGAACCCCATCGAAGCTATGAATTTGGCTCGGGGGTCAGGCTCGGTAAGCGGTTGGATCAAATCGATCGCATCCCAGCCTATTGGCCTGACAATGAGACCACGCGCCATGATCTGCTAGACTATGCCATTGAGGTAGAACACTACGATCATCACCTGGGACGCATACTCGACATGTTGCAAGCAAGGGGAATGCTGGATCAGACGCTGGTGGTCGCCACCTCCGATCACGGCATGCCCTTTCCCAGAGTCAAGGGACAGGCCTACCTCCATTCCAATCATGTGCCTTTAGCCATACGCTGGCCCGAGGGCATCCAAGGAGCAGGCAGACGGATCCTCGATTTCGTGAATTTCACCGATTTAGCTCCCACCTTTTTGGAAGCTGCTGGCATCAGCCAACTGGGGCCAATCATGCAACCGGTGAGCGGCATGAGCCTGTTTGACCTGTTCAACACCCAGGCTTCAGGGCACATCAACCCTGAGCGCAACCGTGTCATCGTTGGTAAGGAACGCCACGACATCGGCAGGCCCAATGACTGGGGCTATCCCATAAGGGGTATCCTCACATCGCAATGGCTTTATTTGCAGAATTTTCACCCTGAACGCTGGCCAGCAGGCAATCCTGAAACCGGATACCTCAACTGCGATGGCAGCCCCCTGAAAACCCACATCCTGCAATCACGCAGAGCGGGCATGGACGCTACGTACTGGGATCTGGCTTTTGGTAAACGCCCTGGCAAGGAACTTTACCATATCGATCGTGACGAGGATTGTGTGATCAATTTAGCGACAGACTCAGAGCATACCCTTACTCAGGAACATCTAGCGGATCTTCTGCGACAAGACCTGATTCGACAGGGAGATCCCAGGATCTTGGGTCAGGGTGCGTTTTTTGATTCCATCCCTTTTGTGAATCAAGGCAATGTGCACTTTTACGAACGATTCATGTCCGGTGAACGACCACGCACTGGATGGGTCAATGAAAGCGATTTTGAGCCCAATTCGGTAGAATAGACTGTTGGATTCTTTTGGTTATACCGTGCAATCACCGGTCACGGTAGTGATGGTGACAAGCTCGGCAGGTAGAGCGCAAATGCCTCAACCCTGCCTCCACTGCCTCCCAGTCAGACAGATTCACCAGGTCGGCCACGCGCTTTGATTGGGTGTGCGAAGCCTTGAGCATTTGATCCCAGGCAGGAAGCGGTGGCGGCAGGTTCTTACGCGGGTAGCGGAAAGTTTCCTGGAATCCCTCATCCAACAATACGAGCCATTCCTGAAACTGCGGGCTGTGTTCCTCGAGACTCTTCCTCTCCCTTTCGAGACAGAGGGCCTCAAGGCGTTCCAGGGCATGATCCATGGCAACCATGGCATCGGGCAGGGGGTGCCCCGGTGCCACCGACACCAGTTCAGGTAGGGGCACATTCTCCTCGGGAACTTGATAGGATTCAACCGAACGCCAAAGCCCCGCATAAGCCCTTGAAGTTCCGGCCCGCTGCATGCATGCCAAGACTTGCTGTCGATCAAGTTGTCCGACCGAAAGGGCGGCAACAGCTGCTGCCGCCGGCGCACGGTGTCGCCCATGATGACAATGGATGAATACGGGTGCATGAGCCGTGCGCATGAGGCGGAGCAACCCCAATGCCACCGACTCATCCACCCCATGATAACCCATCGGCAGATGCACATAACTCAAACCTGCCTCCTGTGCTGCTCGTAAGTTCGGACGAGCCCCATCCACACTGACCACCAGCTTAAAACCCTGCGCAGCCAGTAGGTCAAAGGCCTCATCCCCGGGAGGGATTCCCCCACTGACCAAGTCAGGTCCAAAAGAAGTCCAACCAGTCTGCCAGAGAGCTAGATCATCATGGTCGGCCCATGAAAGGGAACGATCGGTCGGCTTGAAGGTGTCAGGCCCTCGGCACCCTGTCAGGCAAGCAGCCCAACACAGGATCCAACAGCCCGTGAACCCAATGAGCGTGATTACCTTCCTGGCATGCTGATCCATGAATGAAGCATGCGATATCATCTTAACCCATCACCCATGATCCTTGCCAACGGGTCAAGGCAATAACCATCCAAGCTGGTCATCGAGCCCCTCCATTCCTCTAGCTCCGCGCATCCCGGGACATTCAATTTCTCATGAAGGGTGCGCCTCGATGGGAAACGAGCCTTGTTTCCGGCACAAAAGCCTTCATGATTTGTGGTGTCATGTGTTCGAAGGGCCAGCGGATTTCCTATCGATACACCCTGCCGTGCCTGGCGTGGATCCTGACCGCGTGCAACCCTGTGAGCCCGCAGCCTGAAGAGGCGTCAGACTTGCCTCCTTCAATCAGAACAACGATCAATCCTGAATCTGAACGTCATCTTCTGGAAATCGACCAGGAAGAGGCCAGGATTGGACAGACTCTCTGGGCAGCCGAAAAGCGAGCTCAAGAACTCGGTCATCATATTGAGGATCTCTGGGATCGCTTGAGGCGCAGCGACCAAGCCATACAGAAGCTCTGCTCCTGGCTTGACTGCACTCTAGTCTTTCCAACGTGGCAGCCAATCCCATCACGCCATTCCCTGCCCATCCTGACCTACAGACCTGATGGGGGGGCAATCACCCTGGAAAGCCCAGCCTGGCGAGAACGGCTAAATTATTGGGCAGATGGCGGCTGGATCATGGACAGCATTGAGTTGAGGCACATGCGATTTGATCCAGGCTCAGCTTCGAAAAAAGAACGTAGCCACTACGAGCTCAGGGCTTCTTTGGTCAACACCACGAAGCCGGACCGCCTGCTCATAACAGGCTCCATCGAGATCACCTGGCGGGCTTCAAATCCAGCCCGAGAAGGGGTTCTCCCCATCGATCACATCGATGCCGGCCCTCTGGAGGCCATGCGCTGGCAAGAACCACCTCCCTTCGAAGAAATCCTGGTTGAAAGCATCAAACCTCCCCTCAATGCGGATGCCATTGACCCCCTGTTGGTAGCTGACTTGAACCGCGATGGCACTCCCGAGATCGTCCTGGCTAACCGGAATCTGGTTTATCGCTACCAGATGGGCAAGTTCCTGCCCCAACCACTCTGTACTTTCAGCCCCGGACTCCTCTCAACTGCCCTGCTGGCAGATCTGGATGGGAACGGAGGCCTGGATCTGGTCTACCATAAACATGAGGGCCTTTACGTGGCAGCTGGAACACCCGATGGGATCTTTGATCAGTTCGAAGTGCTGATCCGTCCAAGCGATGCATCCATTCACTACCCAATGGTTCTCAGCGCCGGCGATTTGGATGCGGACGGGGATCTGGACCTTTTCATGGGACAGTATCGTATCCCCTACGAGGGGGGATCCCTACCGACTCCATTTCATGATGCCAACGATGGCTACCCCTTCTTCCTGCTGGAAAACCAGGGAGACTTTCATTTTGCAGACATCACTGCATCCTCTGGTCTGGACAGACGCCGGCATCGACGTGTTTACAGTGCTTCCCTGGTTGATCTGGATCATCAGCCAGGGCTGGATCTGGTCGTGGTGAGCGACTTTGCTGGGGCTGATCTCTACCTGAATTTAGGGCAGAACCAGTGGAGGGAATCGACTCACTCCATGCTGGGAACGACACTGGGATTTGGCATGGCCCATACATTCAGTGATTTCAATCAGGATGGGCGTCTTGATCTATTGATGATTGGTATGGGTTCGCCGACGGTTTCTCGCCTGGATCACCTTGGGCTTTATCGCGAGGGAATGGGGGGCGATCACAAGCTACGGAGCGAAATGACCTTTGGTAATCGCCTGTTTCTATCAAGTGAAAAAGGAGGCTTTGATCAGCGTCAAGAACGCGTTGGCATGATTTCAGCCGGTTGGGCATGGGGGTGTACCAGTGGCGATTTTGATTTGAACGGTGAGATGGACCTTTACATCGCCAATGGGCTAGAAAGTCGCGAAACCGTTCAAGACTATGAGGCTGAATACTGGCTTCATGACGCCTTTCTGGCTGATTCAAAAAACCAGCCTGACACCTACCTCTATTTCAAGCAGAAGTTCGAACGGACACGCGGCCAGGGCATGTCTTACGGTGGCTATGAAAGCAACCGACTGTTTCTTGGTGTGGCCGATGGTGTGGAACAAGATGCAGGCCCACTGCTTGGCGTGGGTTTACAACGGGATAGTCGAAACGTGGTGAGCGCTGACTTTGACCGAGACGGGCGCCTCGACCTGGTGCTCACGCATTTCGAGCCCTGGCCAAACGCTTCTCAGACACTGCGCGTTTACCTCAACCGCATCCCCCCGCAAGGCCATTGGATTGGCTTCGAACCAGCCCAAGGGCCGGGAGTGCCCTCCCCCATCGGTCTGCAGATCCAGATCGATGCGGGCGATCAATCGCGTGTGGAAAGCCTGGTCACGGGGGATTCATTCCGAAGCCAGCACCCAGCGGTGATCCATTTTGGGCTGGGGGCTCAAGCCCACATCGATCGGGCAATAGTCCGTTGGCCAGACGGGGCTTCCACGGTCATGGAAAACCTAAGCCCAGACCGTTACCACAAGGTTGACTATCCGGCCTTGGATGACTGATTGCTCGGTTGTGGCAGTCAGAGACCCAGAGTCAGCGCTTCAGCGGTAGGGGATGAGCTGAATGCGCTCACCATACCAGGCAATATCTCGCTTGCCAGCCGCATCAAAGGGCTTGGCGGCTCCATAATTAAATTGAACCGGGTAGATGGAAGAATCACTTAACCACTTGTGGACTTCGGCGTGCCCATCAGCAAAAGAAAAGCCCGCTGCTCCGTTGTGATAGGAGGCTGGCCGGTCCTGCCAGTTGCTGGCATTCGGATCGGTAATGAAGAACGCGTCGTTGATCGAATCAGGATGCTCATCAAGGGTTAAGTAGGTCATGCTTGGCTGCACCACATCCGTGGTCTTGATGAATTGACGGTAGGCTCCACCAAAAGCCCAACTCCTACCCCGCACGGTATTGTCATTCTTGTCATTGTTTGAGCGACCAAAGAGGGCGTTCATCGAATTGCTCCTGAGGCGTTCCTGAAAGCCAGCCTTCTTCTGGGCCTGACTCAGAAAATGATCGGCAGGGCATTTGTAGATACCGATCGCGCCATCGGTATATTGACCCAGCACCCCATTCCGAACCCAGAGACGGTTAGTCACGCTGCGATCAGCCACCGAACCGCCAGCTCCCCATGTCATGATATTGTTCACCCAGTTGTTGAAAATCCCAGATGTAATCGCCTGCTCAGTGCCCGGAATGGTAAAATTGTTGGCACACCGATCCTCATAATCGACAGAGTAAAGGGTCCACCCCAGAACAAGTTGTTTGTTGTTACTCATGCACTTGATACCCTGGGCTTTGGTCTTGGCCTTAGAAAGTGCGGGCAGGAGCATGCCTGCCAAAATGGCGATGATAGCGATCACAACCAACAGTTCAATCAGCGTGAACCCACGCTGTCTGGCAGGAGTGGAAAAATGGGACATGGGTCGAAAGTACAAAAAAAAGCAGGATAATCAAGCTAAAGCCTCCTCAGCGCGTCCCGCTCGACCTAGCTGCTGGAATAATTGTGATCGGGGCAGATTTTTTATTGCAACTGAGACACAATCTCAATAACTTTCCCTCAGTCGCTCCTAAAATGGAAACCACACTAGAACGTCCCGAAGCCTCCAACTGGATCAAGCTGAATCATGTCAGCCGCGGTCAGAAGGTGCGTGTGCAGCGGATCGAGGGCCAAGAGTCCTTTTGCAATCGCCTTCGGGAAATGGGTTTCTGCGAACTGACCGAGATTCAGATCCTGAACAACAGTGGTGCGATGCTGTGCCAGGTCTGTGGTTCCAAAGTCTGTCTCAGTCGTCAGGTAGCCGATGCCATCCTTGTCACCCCTTCTGCCAGCTGAATTGCTTCCATGGACGATGTCAAACGCCTGAGCGATTTGGAGCAGGGAGTCGCCGCGTTGATCGATCGTATCCCCTCTGGCGATGCCGCCATGACGCGTTTGAGAGAGCTTGGCATATTACCCGGAACGGCGATCACCGTTGTCCGCCGAGCACCCTTGGGCGATCCTATTGAAATTGCCGTGCGAGGTAGTCTGATTTCACTGAGGGAGCGTGAAGCCATTCAAATTCAGGTTCGCCCTGCCTAAAACCCCATGAGTGAGGTGTCTGCATACGATTCCTTGTCCGAGGGTATCCTTGGCCCATCGAACTTCGCTCTGGTAGGCAATCCTAACTGCGGTAAGACCACCCTTTTCAATGCCCTCACGGGGCTCAAGCAGAAAGTAGGAAACTACCCAGGCGTGACGGTGGAGAAAAAGCAGGGCGAATGTTTTCTCAACAATGGGCAGAAGATAAGTCTCTTGGACCTGCCCGGAGCCTACAGCCTGCACGCAAGATCTCCAGATGAAGCCGTGCTCAGGGATGTGCTTCTGGGCCGTCGAAGGGACACGCCGAGACCGGAAGGGATCCTGATCGTGGTGGATGCCACCAATCTCGAGAGACACCTTTACCTGGCAACCCAGATAATGGAGTTGGGTATACCCTGCATTCTGGTACTCAACATGATGGACATCGTAGCCGAGCGGCAGATGAGCATCGATCAGGCGACCCTCTCCTCAAGCCTGGGTGGTTTGCCCATCATCCCCATGAGTGCGGCCAAACGCGAAGGCTTGATCGAACTCAAGCATGCCATGGCTCGCACGGATATCCCTTTGCCTTCGAGTGGCATCAAACTAGATACCTCCATTGCTCATGGGCTGGAGAGCGCATGGCATCAACTGCGTGAAACCGGCTTGCTCCATCCGAAGCAAAACCTACTGGAACCACTTTACATTCTATCCGATCGCGACCCGATGCACAGCGGGGTAGATGATCGTCAATGGAAGTCCCTGGAAGCAGCAAGTAAAGCCCTGGCCGAGGCGCACCCTGGTTGGGAGGATCGTCTGGTTGCAAAACGTTATGACACCATCCATAGCGTGGTCGAAAAAGTGGTCCGGCGCCAAGCCGATCAAGGCCCAACACTCAGTGATCGACTCGACGGATTCCTACTCCATCCTGTGTGGGGCTGGGTCGCACTGGTCGCTATCCTCAGTGTTCTCTTTACCCTGATTTTCAAAATAGCCGATGGCCCCATGGGATGGATCGAGACCTTTTTTGACACCTTGGCAACGCAGGTAACCCAGGGCATGCCTGCAGGAGACTTGAGAGATCTCATCAGTGATGGGGTGATTGCGGGGGTCGGTGGCGTGGTGGTTTTCCTGCCTCAAATCCTCATCTTATTTTTCTTTATTGGCCTGATGGAAGATACGGGCTACATGGCACGCGTCGCCTTCATGATGGATCGGGTCATGAGCCGAGTGGGCCTGAATGGCAAGTCATTCCTGCCACTGCTCAGCTCCCATGCCTGTGCCGTGCCGGGTATCATGGCCACTCGCACCATTGACCATCCCAAGGACAGGCTTATCACCATCCTGGTCTCTCCTTTGGCCGGGTGCTCAGCCCGGCTACCGGTTTACCTGCTTATGATCGCAACTCTGGTGCCCACCGAGGAGATCCCACTACTGACCCGAGTGGGCTTTTTGCTTGCGATGTATGCCCTGGGTATTGGGGGCGCCTTTCTTTTTGCGTGGATATTTCATCGTGGTCTAATCAAGGGTGAAGGTGCTCCGATGATTCTTGAGCTCCCCAGCTACAAAGCCCCAGCATGGTCCGCGGTGCTCTGGCACATGTGGGAAAGGACCCGGCTTTTTCTCAGGCGCGCAGGCACGGTCATCCTGACCATTTCTATCGTACTCTGGGCAGCGCTGACCTATCCTCGGAGTGAACAAGAAGAACCGGCCATGGCCATTGAGCATAGCCTAGCTGGACAACTCGGCAAATGGATGGAACCTGCCATTGAGCCCATGGGGTTTGACTGGAAAATTGGCATTGGGCTGATTGCTTCCTTTGCAGCACGTGAGGTTTTTGTCAGCACCATGTCCATCATTTATTCAGTAGAGGATTCTGAGGACCTGAAGCCACTGAGAGATCGTCTTCGCTCAGAAAAGCGTCGCGACGGCAGCGCTGTTTATACACCGCGAGTTTGCCTGAGTCTCATGGTGTTTTACGTTTTTGCCATGCAGTGCCTGAGCACCGTGGCGGTGGTTAGACGAGAAACCAATGGCTGGAAGTGGCCTTTGTTTCAATTTGCCTACATGACGCTCACCGCACTCCTGGCCTCGACGCTGGTCTACCAGATAGGCGGCTGGTTGGGACAGTCATAAGATCTCCATGGATACTCAAACCCAGAGCCTAGTGACGCTGATTGTGGTGGCTCTGGCCGTGCTTTCCTTGGCGAGGGGCCTATTTGGTAAAAGCCAAAAGGGAAACCCATGCGGTGGCGGCTGTGGCTGCGCTACCCCAACACAAGCCCCCCCCAGAGAGTCTGACCCATCTGCCTCCCTGCTTTCGGCATCAACTCCGACGCCATTGGGCCCTCATCCAGCAGAGCAGTCCCCCCACGATCAGGCATGACAAGCCACTGCCTAGGTTGAACAAGCCACGCTGGGGTATCCAGACCAACGCATACCCTAGGGCACCGGCAAGCAGGGCATAATAGAAAAAAACCGGGGCAGTCAATCGAATGATCTTCCCCTCCTTCCCTAGCAGGCCAACTACCGCTGAGGCCGCCACCACATTGTGCACGCAAACAATATTTCCGGCCGCACCACCGACTGCCTGTAAGGCCACAACCCAGAGTGGATCCACGCCAATTTGATGACCCACACCAAATTGAAACAGGCTGAAAGTCATGTTGCTGACGGTATTGCTACCAGCGACAAATGCCCCAAAGCCACCTATCAAGGGAGCGAACATAGGCCACGCCATCCCAACTGAGGCAGCCACGCCTTCGGCTAGTGCAGTGGGCATCTTGGGCCATCCGGCTGCTCCCCCGTGCGAATTAAGAAAAACCTGAACCATGGGGACGGTAAAAACCAGTGCCACAGAGGCTCGAGCTGTGGTGATTGCCGAAGCCTTGGCAGCACGCCGCCAGGCTCCACCTGTCATGCGGTGAAGCCAGAAGGTCATCATCGATACCAAGAGAAAAATGGATCCGGGCAGGTAGAGGGGTTCGACAATCACATTCAGTTCCGATCCCAACATGTGAGGCCACTCAATCTTGAATGATCGCAACCATTGAGCCAATGGTAGGGACTTGAGTCGTGAGCACACAAGCAAGGCAGCCACGCATAAATAAGGTAACCAGGCTCTGAAAAGTGACAGCCTCGGTGGGTTCTCCAGCATGCTAGAATCCGATGCCTGAGCCAGCTCCCCCATGGGTTGTTGACCGAGCCCAGCTATCCCGCTCCACTGTGGATCCCACTGCTGCCTGGGTCCAAAGCTCCAGATTTGATCTCTTCGGGGCATTGCCCAGCCTCGGCGTATGAATAGAATCATGATGCAAAGCCCAATAAGCGAGCCCAGCAAAGATGGGAAAGCGGGTCCTAGAAATCGAGCAACCAAAACGTAAGGAACGGTCATCGCAAGTGAAGCACTCAGCGCGAAGCGCCAGCACTCCAGGCCGGCTCTGAATGAGCGTTCGGGACCAAAAAGACGCGTCATCATCGATACCAGAAACAAGGGTATCATGGTCCCTATTAGGGCATGCAGTGCAGCGACTCGCCAGCCGATCTCCTTCAAAAGGGCGGGCATATCCAGCCCCCCGTCAACCTCGAATCCATTGCCAAGCGCCCAGTTCAAAACGGTTTCATCCCCTGAAAGCCCCGTTTGGACGCCTACCAGAATAGGCGTCCCAAGGGCCCCAAAAGAGACAGGGGTAGACTGTATGATCATCCCTGACAACACGGCGGCCATGGCAGGGAACCCAAGCCCAACCAGTAGTGGCACGGCCACAGCTGCCGGGGTTCCAAATCCGGCGGAACCCTCGATGAAGGAACCAAATAACCAAGCAATGAGGATGACCTGAATACGTGGATCTGGAGAAAGCCCGGTAAAACCCTCTCTAATGACTCGGATCGCGCCACTTTCTTGAAGTGTATTGAGCAGCAAGATCGCTCCAAAAATGATGAAAAGTAAGGTGGCGGCAACCACCAGCCCCTTGACACTGGCCGCCAGGACCTGCAGTGGGGGCACCTTCCAGACCCCAAGCACCAAAGCCACAGCGCTCAGGTAGGAAAAGGGCATGGCGCGACTGGCTGGCCACCTAAGAGCGACAAGCAGGATCATCACCACGAGTATCGGGGTGAAAGAGAGAAGAGCAATCCAGGCAGTATGCATGATGTCAAACCTGATGGCGATTTGGGTAGGACGTGATGAGAACGGTCCCATCATTGGTCAATGAAAGCGTCAGATCAATCCCATTTCATTTTTTCGAAAGCCCCTGCCCCAAACCACTGAGGTGAATCTCCTTGTTGATTGTCCCCTTGTAACCTGTGCCCGAATAAGGCACAAAGTGATTTGAGGATTCCATTGATACCATGAAGCTATCATCCGTTTGTCAATCGCTGCTCATCCTAACCCTATTCTCCGACTCGACCACCCTAGCCCTGGACTGGCCCATGTTCCGAGGTCCAGACCATGATGGTATCTCGCGAGAAACAGAGTGGAAAAAGCAATGGCCTGAGAGTGGCCCCATCACCTTGTGGGAGGCACAGGTCGGCATCGGCTTTTCATCGGTCAGTGTGGCTGATGGGTGCGCTTTGACTCTGGGTCATCAAGATGATCAAGACACCCTCTATGCCCTGGACAGCCTCACCGGAGCTGTCAAATGGCAACACAGTTATCCCAGCAAACTGGGAGCCAAATTTTATGAAGGTGGCCCAGGCTCGACACCCACCATCGATGGAGGGCGTGTCTACAGCATCAGTAAGTGGGGAGATCTGTTCTGCCTCGAGGCAAGCACAGGCAAAGTCATCTGGCAGCGTCAGCTGGAAAAAGAGGAAGGGCTGACCCTCCCGGACTGGGGCTTTAACGGCTCACCACTGATTCTGGGCGATAAGCTCATCCTCAATATCGGAGGGGCTGGTATGACCCTCGATAAGTCATCTGGCAAGACTCTCTGGCTTTCCAATCAAGAAGCCGGTGGCTACTCCACGCCTCTGCCCTTTGTCATGGGCAACACTCAGCTTATTGCACTGAGCAATGAGACACATTTTACGGGAGTCGAAGTCGAAACAGGCACCCAGCGCTGGGAAATCAAGTGGCCGACCCGGTATGGGGTCAATGCAGCCGATCCTATCATACTAGGCGATGAGATCTGGATAGGCTCGGGTTACGGTAAGGGCCACGGCCTGTTTCGGATACAGGGCGGAGAAGTTTCGGAGATTTGGACAAACCGCGAACTAAGAGCTCAGCAGAACGCACCGGTTCTGATTAAGGACCACCTTTATGGTTTCGATGGCGACGGAGGTTCCCGAGCGGCCTTAAAATGCATCGAGCGCTCCACCGGGAAAGTAGCTTGGGAGGCTGATAGCTTTAAATACGGGGCTCTGAGTGCTGCGGGTGATCATCTTATCATCCTCAGCGCTCAAGGAG
This sequence comes from Verrucomicrobiota bacterium, assembly GCA_023257935.1. Lineage (GTDB taxonomy): Bacteria > Verrucomicrobiota > Verrucomicrobiia > Limisphaerales > AAA164-E04 > UBA7971. Next base: position 2,945 of record JALRAZ010000402.1, on the reverse strand, counting down.
AATTAATCACGGCTCCTGCCTCTCCTAGCTCATTTGAACCACTCTCCAGAGCCCAGATTCTCGATGGCAAGTGCTGGATTGTTCCAGTGCTTGCCAATGGCTTGCTCTATGCCCGAAACAGTCAAGGTCACCTGGTTTGCGTGGATCTTAGGCCCTGAATCCAAGCTCTCCCCTTCACGTCCAAACAACCGGCAGCTCAAAAGCGGACCAGCCTCATGAAGACCCGCCGCCAGTTTCTACATCATGGGCTCCATGCAAGCCTCCTGCTGGGCATGCCTCCTTATCTGCTTGGAGCCAAAAAATCGGCTCAATATCGCACCGCCCTGATTGGATGTGGGTGGTGGGGTATGAATATCCTGAGGGAAGCTATCGCGGCTGGGCGTTCTCAGGTGGTCGGATTGTGCGATGTCTACCAACGGCCACTGGAAGCCTCTCTGGATGAGGTGCAGCAACTCACAGGTTCCTCCCCCAGGCTATACCGTGACTACGAGGAGATGCTGGAAAAGGAAAAGCCCGAAGTCGTCATTGTCGCGACACCGGATCACTGGCATGCGTTACCTTGCATCAAGGCCATGGAGCTGGGGGCTCATGTGTTCGTTGAAAAACCAACTAGCCACACCATCGGGGAAAGTCAGGCCATGCTGCAGGTTGCCCGAGCTACAGGGAGAACAGTCCAGGTGGGCTTGCACCGCCGCATTGGCCCGCATCATGTTTCGGGCATGGCATTCCTTCGGTCGGGGAAACTTGGACGTATCGGCCTGGTGAAGATGTTTGTCACTAGCAGCGGCACGGGCCCTGAGGAGCCTACCCCGCACACAAAGGAGCCACGGGGGATGGACTGGGATCGATGGTGCGGCCCCGCTCCCTGGAGGCCTTATTGCCGCCGTTTGACCCCTGGCGGATGGAGGAACTTTCTCGACTACGCCAATGGGACGCTAGGAGACTGGGGCGTTCATTGGATTGATCAAATGCTTTGGTGGAGCCCAGAGCCTTATCCCAAAACCGTTTTTTCAACCGGTGGCAGACCCATCCTAGGCCCCCCTGTTTCAGATCCAGACCGCGGCTCCACCACCGATGCGCCAGACACCCAGATGGTGACCTTCGGTTTCGAGAGCTTCACAGCCATCTGGGAGCATCGTAAATACGCTGGAAACCCGCAGGAAAACCACCGCATTGGAGCCTATTTTTACGGTACTGAGGGCATCTTCCATATGGGTTGGCGCGATGGCTGGACTTTCTATCCTCGCAAGGCATCCGAATCGACAGTGCATCAGGAGCCTTCTTTCGACCACGTTGAGGATGGGCACAACCTGACACTTCTCTGGCAGGATTTTATCGATGCGATCGATCAGGCCAGGCCCCCTGTAGCGGATATTGCCCCAGCCCATCGATCAAGCCTGCTGCCGATGCTCGGCATGATCAGTCATCGCCTTGGCCGAAGCCTCAATTGGGATGGACAAACAGAGTCCATACTCGGAGACAGTGAAGCCAAATCCTTGATGCGCCGTGCCTATCGCCAGCCTTGGACCTATCCCTCCCTCCAATCGAAAACCTCATCAAACCAACCCAGCCCGTGACGATGCCACCTGGCGAAGCCTCCAAGGTATGAATCACTCAGAGCTCTTTGAGGTGATCCACGAAGACAAGGGGTTGCTGGTGGTTCACAAACCAGCTGATCTGGTCTGTCATCCCACCAAGGGCGATGTTTACTCAAGCCTGATCAGTCGAGCAAGGTTGCATTGTAAAGGGGAAGCAGAAGCACTTCACATGGTGAACCGGTTGGATCGGGAAACCAGCGGCTTGGTGTTCATCGCCAAAGACAGGGAAACGGCCCGCGAGCTGACCCGCCAATGGGAGCATCGCTCAGTTGAAAAAACCTATCGTGCCATCGTTCATGGTTGGCCAACAAATGATGAATTTAAAGTCCACGCTGCGCTGGGCAAGGACACCCAGAGCCAAGTAGCGATCAAAGACAGGGTCTGCGCCAATGGCCACCCTGCTACCACATCCTTTCGCGTTCTCAAACGATTTGAGCGCGATGGAGATCCCTTCGCCCTGCTGGAAGTCAGCCCCCTGACGGGGCGCAAGCATCAAATCAGGATCCACCTTCAACACGTGGGTCACCCCATCGTAGGAGACAAGATTTACGGTCTGGACGAGCGCTACTATCTGGCCCTGGTCAATGGAGTTCTGAGCGATTCGGATAGACAAACCCTTCGACTGCCATGTCAGGCTTTGCATGCGCAATCAGTCGCTTTTGACTATCATGGACAAAGGCGGCGTTTTGAGACCGAACCGGAGCCCTGGTTTGAAGCCTTTCACCAATCATGCCAGCATGTCACTGATACATGCCAGACTCGGCGGATTCAAAATGGCGAGGCCTGATCAAAAGTAGGGGGATCCACTCTATTCACAAACTCAGGGTAAAATCCTGTCGACGAAACAGACACAGGCCAGAATCGGGATCGCAGACATGATAAAGAGCATATCCCGACACGGTGGGCTTGGTAGCATCACGCTGGCCTGAAAGCTCAAACTCAAGCCACCTCCTTTCCTGATCATGGGCCGAATCAGGTCCTGGCACCTGGATGGTGGATTGGCTTAACCGCCATCCATCCGAAGCTTCCAAGTAAAGTGTCAGGGGCTCGGCTTCGTTATTCCAGACCATGCTACCCTGCTTGACAGGTGCCCAACTCATGTGGATGCGAAAAGACTCTCGATCGGACTGGGTCGAAGCAACACTCACATGGTGCCAGGTGATCCATCGTGCCTTGTCGCGCTCGACCTGCATCTGCGGTGCCCAGTCACCTGCTGCAGGTATGGTTGCCAGAGCATCCCTTGCCACCGGTTTGGCAATCTCAGAGCCAACAGGTTCTATTATTAAGGAAAGGGGAACTTCCCCTCGTGCCTTCAGGGCATGCCTGGCTTCCTTGACCCAATCATAG
>JALRAZ010000397.1 GCA_023257935.1 Verrucomicrobiota bacterium | reverse complement strand
GACGGCATGCTCGAACAAAACCCTTCCCTCAGCATTGACCACACGAATCACCCCCTCTGCAGGTGCTTGAAAAGTCTTGTCGTGAGATCCGTATTCCTCAGCCTTCTGAGCCATGAGCCCCACATTGGGCACGGTCCCCATGGTCCTTGGATCAAAGGCTCCATGCTGCTTGCAGTGATCAATGGCTGCCTGATACACCCCGGCATAGGAGCTGTCCGGTATCACTGCCAGGGCGTCCTGCAAGTCGCCTTGAGCATTCCACATCTGCCCAGATGAGCGAATCATGGCGGGCATGGACGCATCGATAATGACATCGCTGGGCACGTGCAAATTGGTAATTCCCTTGTCCGAGTTCACCATGGCCAAATCTGGCCCGTCTTCAAAAGCCTTTTTCAATGCGGCTTCCACTTGCTCACGCGTTGCATCAGGCAATTGATCCATCTTCGCCATCAAATCGCCCAAACCATTGGAAAAGTTGACCCCTGCGGCACTCAACGCTTCGCGGTGCTCGGTGATGAGTGATTGAAAGAAGACCTCGACACAGGCACCAAAGATGATCGGATCGCTCACCTTCATCATGGTGGCCTTCATGTGCAGCGAGAAAAGAATCCCCTCCTGTTTGGCACGCTGAATTTGCTCCCGAAGAAACGTTTCCAAAGCCTGACGACTCATGAAGGCACCGTCCAGGACCTCACCCTCCTGCAAGGCAAAGGATGACTTGAGTTCCTGCACTGCACCATCAGCTGCAACGAATTCGATACGTGCCTCGGTTGCTTCGGTCAATGTGATGGAGGTTTCGTTGGAGCGAAAATCCCCTTCTCCCATGGTGGCAACACAGGTTTTCGAATCAGGACTCCAGGCCCCCATGCTGTGAGGATTGTTGCGAGCATAGGCCTTCACGGCTTGGGGAGCTCGGCGATCTGAATTACCCTCGCGCAGCACCGGATTGACGGCACTCCCTTTAACCTTGTCGTATTTGGCCTTGATCGCTGCCTGCTCATCATTTTGAGGATCCTCCGGATAATCGGGCAGTGCATAGCCCTTGCCCTGAAGTTCAGCGATGGTCCCCTTAAGCTGAGGGATGGAAGCGCTGATGTTGGGCAATTTAATGATATTGGCCTCGGGCTGCTTTGCCAGAGCCCCAAGCTCTGCCAGAGCGTCTCCGACACGCTGAGATTCCTCGAGGTATTCAGGAAATTGGGAAAGGATGCGACCGGCCAATGAGATATCACGCGTTTCCACATTGACGCCACAAGGGCGGGCAAATGCCTTGATAATAGGAAGCAGTGAGTAGGTTGCCAGGGCTGGCGCCTCATCGGTTTTGGTGTAAATAATCGTCGGTTCGGACATGTTTAGTTTCTGGATACCTCAGTTTGTGCGCGAACGCGCAACAAAGAGCTACACGTTTCCCTCTTCTTTGGCAAACCCGGAGATCGCCACAGGAGGACAGCCCAACTCACCTGATGTCGCGTGGGTCGGGGAGCGGATGGGCTCTTCGATGCCTGATGCGCGTTTGCATCCTTCGAGGCATCTTGATAAAAGAGATCATCAATCATGTTTGCGAAATCAAGGCAATTTATGGTTAGGTTGACCACCTGGCGACTGACCATGCCATGGCTGATATGCTGGCTCTGCCCCCTGATCCTCTCTCAAGAACCTTCTTCCAAGGTCTCATTCATCCGAGAGATTGAGCCCGTGCTTCAGCAGCGCTGCCAAAAGTGTCATGGCCCGGACAAACAACAAGGCGGACTTCGCCTGGATCAACGCCCAAGTCTTTTATTGGGAGGCGATAGCGGTTTACCTGCGGTTATTCCAGGAGAGCCCGCCTCAAGCCCGCTCAACCAGCGCATCCATTCACTGGATGCAGAAGAGCGGATGCCTCCCGAAGGAGAAC
>JALRAZ010000336.1 GCA_023257935.1 Verrucomicrobiota bacterium | reverse complement strand
CCTTGACCACCTTGACCCGGTTGAGGGGTAGGGGGTCCATTGGGCGGATTTTGGTCAGGATTCTCCGTGGATGATGAGCCGCTTCCAGTTTGAGCTATGGAGTCCTCTTGAGCCCTACCCTCTTGCGCGCTTGCTACCGCCTCTGAAGGATTTGGCTGGGAGGTTGTTGAGCTTTGCTGAGCTGAGCTGCCCTCTTGGTTGGGGGGGGTAGCTGGGCCCGCATTTTGCGCTATTTGGGAAGGATCCCCATCCTCCCTAGGGCTGTCTTGACTCGATGCTTGAGCGATTTCCGACTCAAGATCCTGTGCGAGTTCCTCAAGCAAGGCGCGTGCGCGTCGCAGGCCTTCAACCCCATCGCCAAGGATACTTGTCGCTGCTCGGTCAATTCGCTCTTCAAGGGATTCAATTTCCGGGTGAATGCGATCCTCCACCTCGGCAGCTCGTTCTGCCATGTTCAAGAAAGACAATTGTTGGGTCGTTTCCAATAATCCATCCAGCTGATTTTGGTCTGTTTGACGGTAGGTTTCGCTAAGCTGTCTGGAGAGAAGGGGTTCAGCATCCTCAGCATCCTGGCTGATTTGTCTTATTTGCTGCATGATCGATTCCAGCTCTTCACGCTGCTTCTCACTCAATTCCATGGCTTCCCGTGCTGAGGAAGAAGTGGCCAGAGATTGTTTTGAGGTATCCCTTTGGGCCTCTTCGAGACGATCCCTGATCCCGTCCTGACGTGCTCCGATTTCTCGAGCCTGATTCCTGAGCTCTTGCATGGCTTGAGAAAACTCGCTGGAGTTGCGCTGTCTGAAATCCTCCCTCATAGACTCCAGCCCCTCCTGAGCTCTGGAGCCGGCAGCCAGAGCGCTTGAAATAGCCTCGTTGTCAATCGCTTCGGCTGCCTGTTGAGCCTGGTTGCGAATTTGGTCGAGCTGATCCATGGCCTGAGCGTTATCAGGGTCCTGGCTTTGGGCTAGACGTTCATTGAGCTCATCCATGTCCTCCAACATGCGCCGTTGCTCGTCTCTGAGGCGTTTGAGTTCCCGTTCAAGGGTCTCGCGTTGCTCCTCATCCGCTGCCTCGGTTAAAGCAGTCTGTAGCTCTTGCAGCCGCTCGTTGAGATCCTCTTGGCGCCTGGCTAGGTCCTTGAGGCGATTGAGTTGCTGCAGCGATTCATTTTGCTCGGTGGTTTGCGAGCCAGAGGCCTGGCTTTGAGTTTCGTAGCGGTCCTGTTCCTCGGTGAGGTCTAATTGATTGAGTTGTTGCTGGGAGCGTCCACCGCCACCTCCGCCACCACCACCTTGTCCCTGCGTGACATTGGATTCGTTGGGACGTGACTTGAGAAGCCACTGGTAGGCTTGCTGTTCATGCACCAGCGCCTGAGAAAGGGCTGTGAGCGAGCGGTCATGGACTCCATCGTAAAGGGAGTCGGCCGCTTGACTCATGGCCTCACGAGCCTGATTCATGGCCTCTGTGGCTTCAGCATCGGTCAATTCTTCAAGCATGGTTTGGGCCTGGTTCATGGCCTCTTCCTGGGATTCCAAAACGACATTGAGATCCTCGCTGTCCTGATCTGAAAGGGCACTGCCGCTCGGTCGCCTTCTGATATTCCATGTGGCACTGATGATCTCCTTTTGCATCTCTGCCAATTGCATGGCTGGGTCTTGTTGAGAAGAGGCTCCATCTTGTTGCTCTGACTGTTGTGATGAGGACTGTCCAGGCTGACCCTGACGAAAAATCTCCTCAAAAGGGCGGATTTCTCCGAAAAAGATGTCCGAGTAATTTTTGCGGAGCGCACCATCCGGGCCTAAGTCCTCAGCCCAAAGATAGTAGGAAATCAGGCCGCCGGGTTGCATCTTTAGCAGTTCGAGTTCGAGTAGGTGATTCAGGTTCGCTTTTTCCTTGGCACCCGCCTCGATGCCAAGGGTTACCTCAATAGCGTCTTGGCCTGAAACCTGGTAGCCGATACCATAGCCTCTTAGTCCGTAGTCATCCCAAGCCTCGCCTTCAAACTCAACCTCCTCAAGAGCAGAAAATCGCTGGTCACCCCTTGGGAACACCCACTTGAGATTAGGGGGTTCATTGGGTGTGACCCGGATATGGATAGAGGGTGGTTGTTTGTTACTGCGTCCTTCTAGGTCAGTCAGATGGAGTTCGTAGCGTCCTGTGGTCTGCAGGGGCGTTTCCAATAGAAAAATGTTACTCCGGAGGGTGTCAGGGACCAGAGGTAATAAGGCTCCCTCTTGATCCATGAGCATGGCTGATTGAAGTGCCTTGTTGATTTGGAATTCGTAGCGGAGCTTGGAACCCTCCACAGCAGAGATCCTCAAAGTATCTTTGATGGACCTCTCATCGAGCCCCGTGTAGCTGGGGTAATTGATATGGGCATCGGCCTGGATGAGTTTAGGGAACTCGAATACCGACAGCTTAAAAGTTTCAGACTGCTCGTCGTCAAAGGTAATGTAATAGGCCGTATCTGTTTCAACTGAAAGAAGGCTGGCACCAAAAAGAGGATCCTCCATGCTTCGCGCCATTTCCATGCGCCTGGTGTTCCCATCTGACGGCATGATGATCAACGAAACCTTTTGAGGCACATGCTTCCCAAATCGAGCGGTCACCACGACCGCATCTCCCTTCTCCAACTCTAGATTGCCCGGCTCCACCTTCAACATGCCACTGAAGGCTGCAGAAGCCCCAGATTCTTGATGATCCACGGCCAAGTTGGCGAGCAGGTAAGTCGCCACCAGAACAATGAGAAAACTGCAAAATCTTATGATGCCAGAATAAAATAATCTAAGGTGAAAGGAGTGGTCCCAGGGTTGCTTGAGATGATGCTCAAGCGCCTCACGAATCACCCTTTCCTGCAGGTAATGATATTGCCCGCTGGCTGGGTCGGGGGTTTGGTCCAGTGCGGTGATCAGCGCAGCCCGCAGGGAGGGATGTTCTTGTTCGATACGCTGGGCAAGCTCCTGGACTGAGTGCTTTTTTCGAAGCGAGCGCAGCCAAAGAAACAGTAATCCTAATCCCACAGTGAGGGCGTAGCTTTTCCAAAGAAAGCTTTTAGCCAGTGCAAGCTCATTTGCTAAGGCGACAAGCCCCAAGCCAATCAGACCCGTAACGGTCAGGAACAAGGACATTTGGCGCCTGAGTTGCTGTTGCCGGTAGCACCGCAGAATCGGTTCCAAAACCTTGGAGATGGTGGGGTTTGACATGAGGGTCCTCTGGTTTGGTGGCTGCCTGGATGTTTTCTTCGACGGTTTCCTCGAGGAGCCCTGGCTTGCTAGGGCGACAGAAGGAGTATGACATTGGTATTGTGACGCTAAACCTTACTGATTGCAATGGGTTTTGAGTCTTATGGGTGTTGAGTTAACCGGGAGGCAAGGCTTACTTGGGGGCCCTTTTATCAGTTACCGGGAGGTCGCCTCGTCTTGGTTTTGGGCAACACGGGTTTTCAATACGGCGATCATGGGTTCGCTGAAACCCTCTTCACCAGCCAAAATACGCCCTAAGAGCCCTTGGAGTAGTTCGTCGTAAGGGGGCAGGGAAAGTCGCTGACTGGCGGCCTCAACTCGGTCCTGGTAACGTTGCCAGGCTACCTGCGCAAGATTGGAATAGCCCAGCGCTTGTTGTTCTTCCCCTAAGGCTAGGTAGTAAAGGAACTGGCGTTGCATCCCCTCAATGATAACCCTGGCTTGGTTCATGTCGGCTTTGACCAGGTTGCGCTCAAATCGATTGAGTGCAAAAGCCTCCAGACTCATGCCATCGGGGATGGAATCCGGAAAGCGCTCAAGCAATTGCTCAAACCAAAGACCAGCAGTCTGAAGCTGATGGTGGAGGTAAAAATAGTAGCAGGCATTTTGCAAAAATTCAGTGTGTGCCCGATCGATTGTCGTGAGATAATTGCTGTTCTCTTCCTCTTTTCTGACCTTTAGAAACATCGCATGAGTGTAGGGAGCAAGATCTAGATTGGGCGCGTACTCGAGTGTTTGGTCGATAGAGTTTTCAATCAGTCGGCCTCTTTCAAAGGCCAGAGCCATACTCTGCCATATGATGCGGCGCAGAAAATTTTTCTCCCCTTGCTTTGCGTTTTCCAGCCCAACCCATGCCCAGTAAATCGCTTGGGTTTCAGGCAGGCGCCAGTCAAACTTCCCCAGGTTATCTTCAATGCGCTTCATGGTCTCGACATCCATGCCAAACTGATCGAGCAGTCGTTGACGTAGCTGCTGTACCTGCTGGTCTTTGGAGGCGAGGATGACGTCTAGATCTGGGGCATTTCCTAAAATCTGCCGCATTTCTCTGGCCCAACGTTCTTTGTAATAAAGATGGGTGTCATCAAGGTTGCCTCCCATTTTATCTTGGAAAATCCACGCTAATTCCCGATAGATCTCGGCTGATTCTGGGTTATATCCAAGCGCCTCTTGCCTCAGGAGGTTGATCCCACCTTGAACCCAGCGCCAACGTTCCTCAGGTTGTTCGAATTGCTTGGAGATGTTGTAGACCATGTTCCACGACTGGAAGGTCCAGACCGATGGGAATGTGGGCTGTAACTTGGTGATCCAGTCTGCCAGAGAGAGGGTTTCGAAAAACCTTCCTTCTTCCTGCAGTCTGGAGGTTCTTGCCCAGAGAGCATTGGCTATCAGCCCGCGGAATCCACCCAGGGCGACGCTGGAAAAAGCCAGAATGGGGGGTGCATTGCGCAAGGGTTCCATGCGAGTCAGCCCAAGCTCCAGGCGTTTGAGGTTCAGACGACCCTGCACCCAATGGTTCGAGGCAATTGCCAGCACGATGAGGCAAACCAACCCCAATTTTCTCATGCTTCCTGATGCCAAGGGTGAACTCATCTCTGATCCAATTCCTTTCGTGTGAGGAACAACATCCCCAGTCCCATCAAGGAGCCTCCTAGGAAACCGATCACCAGTAATATGTGCGTGATCAGGGCTGCAAATGGAATGCTTCGCCCTGTGACCAGCCGATCGATGGGGGCGATGGATCGGAGGGTTTCAGTAAAATGATGGAGTAACGTAAAGATGGGAACCATGAACCAATCCAAGTAATCCCAGCTCGCTCTTCCAGTATGCTCATCGACCGAGGAAATCGTGCCTTCACTGACTATGGATCGGAAGAGGGAATCTGAGCTGGTCACCATCAGCACAGTGAGGATGAGAAAGGTAGCCACCGGGAGTGAAGCAAAAGTGGCAGCCCAGAGTCCCATGGCAGCAAGGAGCCCCATCCAAGCCAGGAGGACTGCCAACCCTTTGAAAAAGTTGAACAAGAAAGTCCCGTCTTTCGAGAGCACTTCCAGACCATCTTCAGGTTTGAAAATCAGGCTTTGGTCTGAATAGTTACGGCACTCGACGCGTAGCATGCCATCAGCATCTATCAGTGAAGCAGGAACTGACCATTCGTGAGTTGCCATGGGAGCCAGGTCCAGTTCCTTTTCAAATCGCTGAGGGGAAACTGGGTTGCCGACAATCCATGTCATGCGATAAGTCTGCTTAGAGGTGTCGGGAGGCGCATAGAACTTGGCTCGCAGCTGCAGGGTGTCTCCCTCCTTGAGGGAGCTCGAACCTCTCACCGGAACCTGCCATTGTCGCATGCGCAGGGGTTGGACAAGTTGGTTCATCCACTGAACTTCTTGGCGTAAGCGTTCTTTGACTAACGCCACATCCAGCGACTCATAACTAACTTGTTCTTGCCTCTTTTCAAAGAGGCGCTGGACCTCAGCCTCTTCATCTGGAAAGGGCTCAAGATGGCTGGCCCTGGAGGTCAAAACACTTTGTCTAAGCTTCAACTGTTCCTCGACCGAAAGATTTTTTGCATGCCAGGAGAGCTGGCTAAGGATACCCGCACCAGCTATCCCCAGAAGCAGGGTATTTAATGCACCAATACCGATCCATCGCCCTAACCAGAGTTCCCATCTGGCAACTGGTTTGCTCACGAGCAATGTGATATGGCGTTTTTCCAGATCCTGGGCCAGGATCCCGCACGAAAGCCAGATGGTCGCTGCAGCCAATAGGATGCTAGTGGTCATCAAGCTGTAGGAAAGTTGCACCTGGGCGAACATCTGAGCAGTGCCGTCATGACGGATAAAATAAGGAATCAATCCGATGGCGAGCCCCAGCAGAAGGCATAACCAAGGGATGAGCTTGAAGCGGAAAGCAGCACGGAATGTCAACCGGGCGATGGTCAGGATGCGTTGGAGTGAAGCGCTGGTCATGTGATTGGCCAAATCCGTATTGCTTACTTCAATTCGCGGTGTTCAAACATGAGGGAAGCTGCCCCCAAGGTCATGACTAGCCCACCCACAGCGTATTGAAAGGCACCCAGGATGTAGGCAAGCGGGATATTTTTTTTAAGCGCCAAAGCATCCGCCATCCAGAAGAGCTGCCAGTTCGGGAGGATGCCGTAAAGTAGGCTAGCCCATAGCGAACCTGACTCGGCCTGATTGCCCAGAAAATGGTCTGAAACCAGCCCAGCAAGAAACAGCGCTAAGCACACCACCAGTGTGGGAATCATACTCAGCCGAGTACTGCACGCGATGGCGATCCCTCCCACCAGCCAGAGGGCCATGATGATCAGGATTACCGCGCGAATCATGCGGGTATCCAAGCCCATACCAAAGGACTGAGGTTCCCACTGGCGAGACAGGAAATTGATCAGAACAAAACCTGTCAGCATGCAGGCTGCCTGAGCCAGCACGGTAGGGCCCACAAAGGGTTTCATGAGGAAAAAATGGACCGCAAGCCCGATTGTGAAAGCCAGCATGATGGATGATGCCATGATGAGAATCGCCGGATAATCAGGAGATCCGTAAACATCAAAGGCCATACGTGTAGCCAGCAGAGCGCTCAAGGCCCCACACAAGCATTGAAGAGTCAGTGCTCCCGCCAGTCCGGTAAATTTAGCCAAGATGAAGGTCAACCTGCCAACTGGTTTGGAAAGCACTGCCAGAGCAGTGCCTGACTCCACCTCTTCGTCGATTGAAACCGTTGCGCCCAACACAGCACTCAGAAGGCCCGTAATAAATAAAGTAGCCAAAACTCCCCCGTGGACCATGGATGCATCCTCCTCAGCCCCTGCATAATAAAGGCTAGCAAGAAACAACATGAAAATGGAGGAGCTGACCATGAGCACCAGAAAAATGGGCTGTCGGGTCAACTCCTTGAAGGCATTACGCGTTATCGTCCAAAAAACTTTCATTCTATTCTAATGATGCCTCTTACTGCTGTGCTCAGTCGTTCCTCCGAGCACCGGATCAGTTGGGCAATGGTTTGCCTCGGGTTTCCGGGGCCAGCCAAATGACAAGCATCCCGACGAGGTAAACCAGTGTGATCACACTGCCCATCCGTGCGTAATCGCCGCCGAACAGCGCAACCAATTGTCCGCTAGCAATAGCCCCCATGGCTGCGAGGAACCTCCCGGCATTGTAGCCAATTCCTTGCCCCGTAGCCCTCGATCGCGTGGGAAATAATTCAGGCAAATAAAGCGGAAACCAACCATAAAATGCTGCGGTGGTCATACCAGCAAGGAAGATGAGCGTTTTGAGCCAATTGCCATAGGCTAATCCTCCTCTGAAAAGGAACCCGCAGACCAGCAGCGAACCCAGGCATAGAAAGAAAAAGGCCCAGCGGCGTCCGAGTTTTCCGCCCATGAGTGCCCCACCTAAGCAGCCAACAATTGCCCCAGCTCCGCTCAACATCGTGGCCTCGCCCTTGGCTCCAGGGAGATGATCGCCTGTCATTTGGTCGACCCAGAGAGGGATCCACTGCACCGAACCCCATGTGCCAATCAGAGCGATAGAGGACAAGCAGATGGCCAGGAGGGTGTGCCAGAGCAGGGGAGGAGTCATGATCTCCCGAATGGGCGAATGATCACGGTTTGTCTCTCTGGCGGACTGCCATTTCTGAGACTCCGGCACAAATAATCGTATTAGTAGGACAAGCAGGGCAGGGGCAATCCCAACCAGCCACATCCATCTCCAATTGTCCTGACTGACCTGCCAGGTTCTCCCGATCGCCCCTACCAGCAGGAAGCCGACGTTTGCGGCCGCGCCAATGATCCCTGCCATCATGGGGCGCCATCGCTCTGGCCAACTCTCCATCACCAAAGCGACCCCCAAGGACCATTCACCCCCCATGCCGAGGGAAGCTAAAAATCGGTAGCCGGCCAAATCCCAAGGTGATTGGGCAACATAACCCATACCTGTGCAAAGCGAATAAAGCAGGATGCTCCATGACATCGCCTTAACCCTGCCTATGCGATCACCTAGGGCCCCGAAAAGGAAGCCTCCCAGTGCAGCGCCCACTAGAAAAACGGCTGTGATCCAGCCCATCCATTGCCCAACAAACTCATCCGAGCCCGCATTGCTAGCGAACATGTCCATGAGTGCTGGACGCGCCACAATGGGAAACAACCCCATTTCAAAACCATCAAACATCCATCCCAGGAATGCCGCACTCAGCACAAGGATAGATCCTCTGTCAGGGGTCGATGAGTTAAGGTTGCCAAGGCTCATGCGATACTGGTTTGGTTGCTTTTAATGAGCTGCTGGTTCCTAGGTGCGATACGAGTCATGCACTGCGGGTTGACACCAAGATAGCTTGCTTACATCTTAATCACGTTCTCTTTATCGCTCAATCCCGTATCATTCGATGGCCATCCTAATCAGAATACCTAGTTCTCTTCGAAAGTGGTCGGATGATCAGTCAAGCTTGAGTGTTGAGGCTCGGACTGTCGGGGAAGCTCTTTCTGGTCTAATAGCCATCCACCCTGATCTTGAGGCTCATGTGCTCTCTGCAAGCGGTGACGTCCCGGGTTTTGTGAACATCTTTTTGAATGCTGAGGATATTCGTTTTCTGCATGGCAAGGAGACACTGGTTCAAAATGGTGATGAGCTCTCCATCGTTTCGGCGATCGCCGGAGGTTAGTTCGCCATGGCGTTCCTGAGAACCGATCCGCCCAAAGTCTATTCTTATGATAATGTTGCTTGACCTTGCAAACCATTGGTTCCAAAGTAGAAAGCGTTCTAGCAATCTTAAAACTGAAACCAATTAAGCATTCAATTGTTCAAAAATAAGCAAGCAATTATATGACAAAACGAGATTTAGTCGTCCGAATCAGCACTGAAACAGGCTTGATTCAACAGGACGTCCTAGGTGTAGTCCAAAAGACCCTTGACTACATTTCCGAAGCAGTCTCCAAAGGAGAGACTGTCGAGCTCAGAAACTTCGGCGTCTTTGAGGTCAAAATCCGCAAGGCAAGGGTGGGGCGAAACCCAAACAAGCCCGAGCGCGATGTCAAAATCCCCCCACGGGCAGTGGTCAAGTTCAAGCCCGGTAAGGAAATGAAAGAAGCTGTAATCAGGTTGACTCCTCAAGACTAAGGCATTATCCAAGACGGCAGAGCGGTTCTGATTGGAGCCGAATTCATTGCCAACACTTCCGCTTGCACGCTGGGCATTGAACCAGCTGTCGCAGGCGGATTTTTTTTATGAAGCGTCATGAACGATTACCGGGTTTCAGGGATTTCTTCCCTGACCCCATCCCGCACCCTGATTTGGCAAGGATGGCCGAGCGTGTTCACATTTTTGCTATCTGGCGAGAGGTGGTGGCTCGTTACGGTTTTCGGGAATATGATGGGCCACCCCTTGAAACCCTCGAGCTATACACTGCCAAAAGCGGCTCGGAAATCGTCCATCAACTCTATCATTTTACCGATAAGGGCAATCGAGACGTGGCGATGCGCCCAGAGATGACACCGACCCTTGCTCGCATGGTAGCTGCCCATGCAAGGAATTATCGAAAACCCATCAAATGGTTTTCGATCCCACAGCTTTTCCGCTACGAGCGTCAGCAAAAAGGGAGGCTACGAGAACATTTTCAACTGAATGCTGATATCATCGGTGAACCCGCAACAGCGGCAGATGCTGAACTAATCGCGCTCTGCATTGATGTGCTCAGAGGCCTTGGGTTAACGCATGAGGATTTTGTGATCCGCCTAAGTAGCCGTGATGCTTGGGAAGCTTTTTTCAAGGAACGGTGTGCTGATCACTCGCAGGCCTATACCTTCTATCAGATTATCGACAAGCTCGAGCGCGAGTCTCCCGAACACAGTCGCGATAAGCTCAAGTCTCTGGGGATTGGCTACGACGAGGTAATGGCGTTCATCGATCAGGCCATACCCAATGAACCTTTGCAGCAAATCCTGACCCAGTTAGAGGCTCGCAACATGCAGGACTTCGTCCGCGTTGATTATGGCGTTATTCGGGGCTTGGCTTACTATACAGGGACTGTCTTTGAGGCGTTTGACAGGAAGGGGGAATTTAGAGCCATTGCAGGAGGTGGGCGGTATGATCACCTCATCGGCTTGCTGTCAGCTGGCAAAGTGGACCTGCCCTCACTTGGCTTCGGTATGGGGGACGTCGTGCTGGCGGACATGCTTCGAGAGAAGGGGCTTTTTCCCCAACCCAGCTCTGTTTGCGATGTCTTT
>JALRAZ010000211.1 GCA_023257935.1 Verrucomicrobiota bacterium | reverse complement strand
GAATACGCGCAAGATAAGGTAGAACTGCTTAGGTCTACCTCCTACGGCGCTTTGCAAAGCGAAACTAAGCACGCCCTTGGTACTACAGGTTATTTTCAGTCGGTAAATGTAGGTACGGAAAAAACAACAGTCCAAGAAGGGATAAAACAGACTCTGGCGACGCAGCAAAACATTGTGGTCACGACCCCAACGGCTCATGAGCTTATCTTACAGATGCAAGGCCATGACAAGTTGGATGTGGCACTGGTCTACGAAGCCAATTGCCAGCACCTGAGTGGAGAGCTTGAAAGCGTCCTGGTGGAACATTCGATGGCGCTGGCCACCCAGAACATGGCGCCAGCCCGAACCACACCCTACCCACATCTCCTTAAAAGGCTGATGTCTCAAATCCTCTCGGATCAATCAAAGGATTCCTTCCTTCACCAAGGTTTTCGCTGGCTGGGGGACCCTCAAGCAATCCCCTGAGAGCGGGAAAAAATTAATATTCTCGCAGTTTGGACCCCCAAGAACATCAACCCAGATCAGATGTCCCTTTCCTCACTGGCATGGTGGTGTTAGGAGGGTTTTATGTGGTCATGATCCTGCTGATGGTGCTGGCAGATTTCGCTTACACCGATCTGGAAAGCCTGAAACGGACGCTCTCCGAACCTGAAATCCAGTATTCGCTTAAATTGAGTCTACTAAGCTGCACCCTCTCCACCCTCATGTCCCTGGTGGTTGCCGTCCCCATAGGCTACATCATGTCTCGATTCACTTTCCGAGGACAGTCTGTAGTCGATGCCATCTTGGATATCCCAATCGTCCTACCTCCCCTGGTGGTAGGCATCAGCCTACTTGTGCTCTTTAATTACCCTCCCTTTCACTGGCTTAGCCGATGGGTTGTGTTCGAGGTTCCAGCTGTGGTGCTCGCTCAATTCATGGTGGCCTGCGCCTTTGCTGTGCGCACCATGCGGGTGAGCTTTGACCAGATTCCAGTTCGCTTCGAACAGGTAGCTCTGACCCTGGGCTGCAATCGTTCACAAGCCTTTTGGCTGGTCGTTTTCCCACAGTCGCGCCGGGGGCTTCTGGCGGCTGGCACCCTTGCTTGGGCAAGATCCCTGGGGGAATTTGGCCCCATCCTGGTTTTCGCCGGCTCAACCCGCATGCGCACCGAAGTCCTGCCTACCTCGGTTTACCTCGAGATGCAGAGTGGCGACCTCAAAGGCATGCTCTCGGTTTCCATCCTCATGATCGCACTCTCTGCCGCAGTGTTGATCCTGGCCCGAGCATTGGGGATGCAAAGGATCAACGCATGATCAAACTCGACCAGATTGAACTGCATCAAGGTGACTTTCACCTGCAGCAGCTCTGCTTGGACATCCCCAAGGGTTGCTATGCCGTCCTGATGGGCAAAAGTGGCTGCGGCAAAACCACGCTCTTGGAAATCCTGGCTGGGCTACGCCCAGTGCAGGCAGGAAGCATCTGGCTCGGCCATCAAGAAGTCACCCACCTCAAGCCGGCAGCAAGGCAACTGGGCTACGTGCCTCAGGACCGCGCCCTCTTCCCAACCATGAGGGTGCGCGAACAACTGGGCTTTTCACTGCGCCTGCGACCTTTCTCTAAAGAGGAAATCAGTAAACGAGTGAATGAAATGGCTCGCTGGCTCAACCTTGAGCACCTCATGGAGCGCCTGCCCCAGAGCCTTAGTGGCGGGGAAGCTCAGCGAGTGGCTCTGGGTAGAGCCCTGGCGAGCCGCCCAGGGATTCTCTGTCTGGATGAGCCTCTTAGTGGACTGGATCAGGACCTGCACGATGAAGCCTGTTCGCTCCTGGAATCCATCCATCAGGAAACCGGCATGACCATCCTCCATGTGACCCACAGCAGGCATGAAGCCGATCGCCTAGCCAATCGCCTCTGGGTTATCGACGAGGGCCAGGTCAGGCCTTCAGCCTGATGCAAGCCAACCCAATAGCTTGGCAATCGTCTTGTGGCATGCGGCCAGATAGCCGCCCCCAAACATGTTGAGGTGATTCAATTCGTGATAGAGCCGATAGAGATGGAGCCGCCTCTGGTGGCCGGGAGAGGGTGGAAGCAAACTGGAATAGGCTTCCCTCAAACCAGGCGAAAAGCCTCCGAAAAGATCCATGATACCAAACTCAGCCTCACTATCACCACAGTAGGCTGCGGGGTCAAACACCACGGGTGTCCCATCGTGCAGGCTTGCGACATTCCCATGCCATAGGTCACCGTGTAGTAGACAGGGACGCGGGACATACCCTTCAAAGAAAAAACTCATCGATTCCAAAAGTGCCTGACTGCCGTCAAAAACATGATTTTTTTGCGCCGCCAGTTTAAATTGCCAGGCCAAACGCTGATCCCTGAAAAAAGCAACCCAGTCATCAGATAAGCGATTAGGCTGGTCTGTGAGACCGATTGAGTTGGTTCGATGCCACCCAAAGCTGGCTTGAGGCAGCTGATGCAGCTGGGCTAACTGATGACCCAGAAGCTCCTGAGAAGTTTCGGAGCTGGGACCTAACTCAAGGTATTCGGTGGCCAACCAGGCAAAACCTCCCGATATCCCCCAGGCAATGGGCTCAGGGACCTTGAGGGTGCCTGTCTTAGCTATGGCAATCAGGGCCTCATATTCAGCAGCCAACATGGGGGCATGCTGAGCGTGGTTGCATTTCAGGAAAACGCGTCCATCGGTGCTTTCAACACAATAGGCCTCGTGGATGCACCCACCGCTAAGACGAATCTTCCTCGCTGCGTGCAGGCTAAGCCCAGTCCGTGCTGAGAGTATTTCCAAAATAGAAGGCCACATGATGCCTGTTGGCATAAACCATCAAGTGAATTGTGAGAAGGCTGACTATGCAAAAGAGATGTTCGGGTGGGCTGTATGAGCCAAGACCTCCGGCATCAAGGGCGTCGAGTCGGGAAAAAGTTGCAATTAGAACTTGAAACCTGCCCCGTCCCACCTAAATTCGCAGTTCGCCTGGGCCCCGTGAGTGCGGTGGCCCGACTAGGGCTGAAATGAGTGTTCACCATCAACCAGACCCTCATTACCGACTTCAGCAGTCTTGCGCGAGGAATCAACTCCCAAGAGGCAGGCATCAGCCTGACATCTCGGTGGACCCATCAAACAAATTCTCGCTGGCCCTCTCCACCTGTGGAGCAAGAGCCGCTCTGGAGCCCCCCAAAAAATCGGGGTGAATCATTCACCTCATGGTTGTAATCAAATTGTAAACCTATGCTTACCATGGAAGAGGCCATGCAGCAAAGTCCTGTGAACTTTGCTGCTGGAGACATTGTCAAAGGAACCATTATCGAAGTCCGCAGCAAGGAAGTGCTCGTGGACATTGGCTACAAGAGCGAAGGAGCCATTCCTGGAAACGAATTCGACGATATCAAAACGGTGAATGCCGGTGATATCATCGACGTATTGATCGAACGACTGGAAGACCGAGAGGGCATGGTCGTTCTGTCAAAGGAAAAAGCAGAATTCAAACAGAACTGGGAGAAAATCCTTAGTATCTGTAATGAAGGCGGAACCATCACCGGTAGAGTCAAAGGCGTCGTCAAAGGCGGTCTGCTGGTTAACATCGGCGTGGAGGCCTTTCTACCAGCTTCCCAGATTGACGTGACCCCGCCCAAGAGCCTGACCTCCTATGTCGGGAATACCTACGAATACAAGGTAGTTAAGATTAATCAGGAGCGACAAAACATCGTTCTTTCTCGCCGCGAGCTGATCGAACAGGAGCGTTCCGAGAAGCGCGCCAAGCTGCTTTCAGATATGACCCCAGGCGACATCCGCAAGGGGACAGTCAAAAACATCACCGATTTTGGGGCGTTCATCGATCTCAATGGTCTGGACGGCCTGCTGCACATCACCGACATGAGTTGGGGGCGCATCAATCATCCTTCCGAGATGCTGACCATCGGTCAGGAGATCGACGTGGTGGTGCTAGATATCAATTACGAAAAAGAACGTGTCAGCCTGGGCCTCAAGCAAAAGCTTGCCAACCCATGGGATGACATCGAGACCAAATATCCGGTCAGTGCCAAAGTTCAGGGCAGAGTTGTCAACTTGGTACCTTACGGTGCCTTTGTTGAGCTTGAGCCTGGAGTAGAAGGCTTGGTGCACGTCACCGAGCTTTCATGGACCAAGCGCATCGCCAAACCATCCGATGTCCTGTCTCAGGATCAGCAGATCGAAGCGGTGGTATTGGGGATCAACCGTGATGAACAGAAAATATCGCTAGGTATCCGCCAATTGGAAGCCAACCCTTGGGACGAAGCTTTGGAGAAATACCCTCCAGGCACCAAGGTCTGCGGCAAGATCCGCAACCTGACCAGCTACGGTGCCTTCATCGAGCTGGAGGAGGGCCTGGATGGCATGATTCACGTCTCGGACATCTCCTGGACCCGCAAGATCAATCATCCTTCAGAAGTGCTGAAGAAGGGTGATGAAGTAGAGGCCGTAGTGCTGGAAATCGACAAGGCCAACCAGCGCATTTCCGTCGGGGTCAAGCAACTCAGCCAGGACCCATGGGAAAGCATCGATACCTACTACAAAGTGGGCGACCTGGTCACCGGCAGCGTGACCAAACTTGCCAGCTTCGGTGCCTTCGTCGGACTGGAACACGATATCGATGGACTGGTGCATATTTCGCAGGTTAGCGAAGAGCGCGTCGAGAAAATCAAGAACGTCCTCAAGGTGGGTGAAGATGTCACCGCTAGGGTGATCAAGATTGACCGAGCCGACCGTCGTATTGGTTTGTCAATCAAGGCCGCCAACTACTCGGCTGAGGAACTGGCAGCTGAGCAGGTGGCCCTGGATCAGCTCAAGCCGGGCGAAGATCTTGTGGCCCTGCAGCACGCCTTCGATGCCGTGACAACCACGGACAGCGCCTCAAACGACGAGGACGAGGAGTAAGCAGAGCGTTAAAGCTCTCTCCCATATCCTTCACGGGGCCCGTTCCAATCGGAACGGGCCCTTTTGACTTCTACCCTCTGCCACGCCTTATTGCTTGTCACAAACCGCCGGATACGTGAAGAATCCGTTGCTTTTATGGATATTCTGGAAGAACTGCGATGGCGTGGCCTGATGGCTGACTGCACCGACAAAGAGAGCTTGGCCGAACGCCTTTCCAGAGGCCCTATCACCCTCTACTGTGGGTTTGATCCTACTGCAGACAGTCTGCATGTGGGCCACCTGGTTCCTCTGATTGCCCTGAGACGTTTTCAGGATATGGGCCACCACCCCATTGCCGTAGCGGGCGGGGCAACGGGCTCCATCGGTGATCCCAGCGGTAAGAGCGCTGAACGTCAGCTACTCAGCCGCGAGCAGCTCAACCACAACATCGAGCAGGTGAAACAGCAGCTGGCTTGCCTGCTGGACTTTCAGGCAAGCACCAACCCTGCTCGCCTGGTCGATAATGCTTCCTGGGCAGGTTCCATAAGCTTTCTGGATTTCCTGAGAGACATCGGCAAGCACTTTACGGTCAATGTAATGGTCGCCAAGGAGTCAGTGCGGGCACGCATGGAGGACCGTGAAGTAGGCATCAGCTACACTGAGTTCAGTTACATGCTCCTCCAGGCACTGGATTTCTATCATCTCAACAAGGAAACCGATTGCGAGCTGCAGATTGGCGGGACCGACCAATGGGGTAACATCACCATGGGGATCGAACTGACACGCAAGAAGTCGGGTAGGCAGGCCTTTGGCCTGACCCTGCCACTGATTACCAAATCAGACGGGACCAAATTCGGGAAAACAGAATCCGGAGCCATCTGGCTGGATCCAGCTCGCACCAGTGTCTACCGCTTCTACCAATTTTGGATTCGCACCGATGATCGGGACGTCATTGCCTACCTCAAGTTTTTCACCTTTCTGAGTCAGGAAGTCATCAATCAGCTTGAAAAGCAGCATCTCCAGGCTCCCGAAAGACGCGAGGCTCAACAGGCCCTGGCGGTGGCAATGACCGACCTCATTCATGGAGCCGAGGCCACCAGGGAAGCCCAGCGGGCCAGCGAAATCCTCTTTGGCGGGGACATGCAGGGCATCACCGAGCAGACTTTTGCCGAGGTCCTGGGGGAAGTGCCTACGAGCCATCTCAGCCCCAGCTGCCTGCAAGGTGATGGCCTGCCTCTGGCAGATGCTCTGGTGGAAGCTGGCCTTTCCCCCTCCAGAGGCCAGGCACGCAAGGACATTCAAGGTGGCGGTGCGAATGTAAACAACCAACGTGAGCCTGATCCCAAGCGGTCGCTCGGCCCTGAAGACCTGTTGTTCGGCAAACATTTACTGCTCCGCAAGGGCAAGAAAAACTATGCCGTCCTCTCCTTCACCGCTGCTGACTGAATCACCTTACAAATTGGGGATGGGGCTAGGCTATACCGGCACAGGTTGAGGGTTCAATCGCAGGGTCGATGCCCATCAATAAGCGTTGATTTGAGGCAAGGTCCTTGGTCGCAGCGCAGGGTGAAATCTTGAACTGTGATCGGCGATGCCACCCCGAATCGGTTGCCCGAGGATACAAGGCCAAACCGATGGGGGGATCGCAACGTCCTCCTCATCATAGCCAAACAACCATCAGGTAACTGGAGGGTGACAAACTAGATACAAGCCCCTCAATCCAGTCGATAAAAATGCCGCTCACTTGACATCGGTTCAGGACCTCGAGCTTTGCCATCACGACCCAAGCCAGGCTTCTTGCCAAAGGCACCTTGCCGGCTTGTCTCCAGGGGAATGAAAATGCCGATCGAACGACTCAAAAACCCCTTGGTTATCGAGAATTCGATTGACAGCACCATCTAGCCAAGGCGTTATTCCTCAACCACCTCGGCAGGTAAAACGGCTCAGGAATGGCCGAAACTATCGCTGTTTATAAGGGAGGGAATTTCACCTACGGACACTTTTTTATGAGCAAGAAGAAAATCAATGTGGCGATCATCGGGCTTGGATTCGGATCTGAATTCATTCCCATTTACCAAAATCACCCGCATGCCAACATGCATGCGATTTGCCAACGCAATAAGAAGAATCTCGATGCCATTGGAGACCTCTTCGGCGTAGAAAAACGCTATCGTCGTTATGAGGATGTACTCAATGATCCAGAGGTGGATGCCATCCACATCAACACCCCCATTCCAGACCATGCCGCCCAGTCTATTGCCGCGTTGAAAGCAGGCAAACATGTGGCTTGCACGGTGCCGATGGCGACTTCGGTAGAAGACTGCAAGACGATCGTCAACCTGTGCAAGAAGACAGGCCTGAAGTACATGATGATGGAAACGGTGGTCTATGCCAGAGAGTTTCTTTACGTCAAAGAGCTCTACGAGAAGGGCAAACTAGGCAAAATTCAGTTTCTCCAGGCCAGCCACCAGCAGGACATGGATGGTTGGCCCAACTACTGGCCCGGGCTCCCACCCATGCATTACGCGACGCACTGCGTCGGCCCATGCCTGGCACTCACCAATGCCACGGCCGAGTATGTTTCATGCTTTGGTTCGGGAACCATCCGTAAGGATTTGATCAAACATTACCAATCACCCTTCGCCGTCGAGACCACCCATATCAAATTCAAGGACTCGGATTTGACCGCACGCATTTACCGCAGCTTGTTCGACACCGCCCGCCAATACCGAGAAAGCTTTGATGTGTATGGAGACAAGCAGGCCTTTGAATGGCCCTTGATCGAAGGCGAAGATCCCGTGCTCCATACCGCCAAAAAGCCAGAGCACCAGATTCCAAAGCGGGTCAAAGTCAAAGATTATGCCTCCAGACTGCCCAAAGGGATTCGCCCTTTCACCACCAAGGGAGTCTACGATCTGGCCAAAAACACTCACTTGAGCTTCACCCAGGGTGCAGGCCACGGGGGATCCCATCCTCATCTTGCCCATGAATTTATATCAGCACTGATTGAAGATCGCGACCCCTACCCCAACGCCCGTCAATCGGCCAACTGGACTTGCGTGGGTATCTGCTCTCATGAATCAGCCCTCAAGGGAGGCAAAATTGTGAAGTTGCCAGGCTTCACTCAATAAGATTAGGATCCTTCTCGTAACCCAATTCAAAACACACATAGTCTCATGAACATCAAACAAGACGGTATCGCACCCAATGCCAGTCGTCTGCTTTGGGCTGGCTTTATGGCCATCCTGGCAGCCGGTGTTGGCTTTGGTATTCGCGGCGGCATCCTCGCCAACTGGGGAGCTGAATTTGGATTCAATGCCTCTCAGCTAGGGGCCATCAACGGAGCAGGATTCACCGGATTCTGCTTCGGGATCATCATCGGCGGGGTCATCGTGGACAAGATTGGCTATGGCAAGTTGGTAGGTGCTGCCTTCCTTTTCCATGTCCTCTCTGCTTTTGTGACCTTTGCTGCCTCGGATGCTGAAACAGCATACAATTGGCTCTATTGGGGCACCTTTATTTTTGCCATAGCCAACGGCACCCTGGAAGCAGTGGCCAATCCGCTGGTGGCGACCCTGTTTCCCAAAAACAGAACGCATTATCTGAATATCTTGCATGCCTCGTGGCCTGCAGGCCTAGTCATCGGTGGCCTGATCGGGTGGACCATGGGTGGATCCTTCGGATGGAAAACCCAGCTGGGCCTCTTCCTCATCCCTACCTTGGTCTATGGATTCATGTTCCTTGGCCAAAAAATGCCTAAATCCGAAGCCTCTGAGAAAGGTCTGAGCTTTGGTGAAATGTACAAGGATGTGGGTATCCTGGGCAGCATCGTGGTTTGCTTCGTGCTATACCTGTTCTTCAGCGGAGGCCTGGGACTCAATACCACTGTTTCGGCAGGTATTGCCGTCGTGCTGCTGGTGGTTGCATCGGGAATGACCAAGTTCTCTGTGGGGGCCTGGTTGATCTTTGTGCTGTTCTTGACCCATGCTCTGGTGGGAGCGGTCGAGCTTGGCACCGATGGCTGGATCCAGAACATCACTGGAAACATCCTCACACCGGATCAAGGTAAGATCCTCTTTGTCTTCACCTCATTCGTGATGTTCTCCCTGCGCTTCTGCGCTGATTTCATCGAGAAAAAGCTCAAGCTCTCGCCAATAGGCATCCTGTTGGTCTGCTCCATCCTGGGAGTCATTGGTTTGAACATGGTCAGCGGGATCAGCACCTTCACGGGCGCTATCATTGCTCTAACTGTTTATGCTCTTGGCAAAACCTTCTTCTGGCCCACCATGCTAGCGGTCATCGGTGATCGCTTCCCTCGTACTGGAGCAGTGGCCATGAGTATCATGGGAGGTATCGGGATGATGAGTGCAGGATTGATTGGCTCGCCCGGTCTGGGCTATGCCAAGGACCGCTTCGCTGGAGAAGCTTTGCAGTCCGCCAACGAGGCTGCCTACGCCGAATACAAGTCTGAGTCTTCCAGCAAGTTCCTCTTCTTTGGTGAAGTCAACGGTCTGGACGGTGGCAAACTAGGTGCCATCCAGGGCAAACTGGGTGATGCAAGGGCCGAGCTGGCCAAGGATGGCAATGCCGATCCACAGGCAGCTTTGGAAAAGCTCACCGATACGGAGAGACAAGTGCACAAGGCTTCGATTGATGGTGATCGCAAGACCCTGCTGGCAGACGCAGCCATTCCGGCCACGATGGCAGTGATTTACCTACTGCTCTTGCTCTACTTCAAGGCCATCGGCGGTTACAAGCCGGTTCAGATCAGTTCAGAATCCTGAAGCGATCACTTCAAGGATTAAGATCCACTTCAAAAGCAGACGGTCTCCCCCAATCGGGGAGGCCGTTTTTTTCTGTGCCCTATGCTTGGCTACCCCCTTTGGCCAGTACCCAGTGGCTCACACAGCCCTCATGTGCTTGAGAGACGGTTGCAGAAAAATCCGCCAGATAGCCGCGCTGATGAGTGGGTTGGGAGAGATTATGTTTCTCCCTTCGCTCATTGATAATCGTTTCAGGGACATCCCACTCAATAGTGCCCTGAAGCAAGTCAAAACGGATACCATCCCCATCCTCAACCAGCCCAATGGGCCCTCCAATGGCTGCCTCAGGAGAACAGTGAACCCCTATGGCGCCGTGTGAAACACCCGATACCCTGGTATCGGAAACCAGGGCTACTTTACCATCAAGTTCGGGCACCGAGAGAGCAGAGGTCGCTACCAGGACTTCAGGCATCCCGCTGGCTACAGGCCCCAAATGACGCAGGACGACAACGGTTCCCGGTTTCAAGCGCTTCTCTTTCACAGCTTGAGTGATGGCCCGTGGATCCTCAAAGCACATGGCTGTGCCAGTGAAGGTCGGGGATTGCATGCTGGAGACCTTGAAGACCATGCCCTCAGGCGCCAAGTTACCAAAACAGATTTGCATGTCCGCATAGGGTTTGAACGGGCTGTCAGCAGGGGCAATGAGATCCTGATCTGTGGGAACCGCTGGGATGTTCTTAAGGTTTTCCGCCAGGGTTGTGCCGGTAACAGTCAGACAACTCCCATCCAGTAGGCCCATGTCGAGAAAATGTTTCAGCAGTAAGGGGGTACCACCCAAGCGATGAAGATCGACCATGGTGCGCTTGCCTCGAGGCGCAAAACTGCATAATACAGGAGTCTTTCGGAAAATCCCCTGGAGATCCTTGAGAGAAAGATCCACCCCTGCTTCCCTGGCCAGAGCAAGCAAGTGAATGACCCCGTTGGTGGATCCACCAATGGCTGCCATGGTCGTGGCTGCATTGACAAACGCCTGCCGAGTCAAAATATCCCTGGGGCGGATGTCAGCTTCCAGCAATCGTTTCAACCACTTGCCTACCTCCAAACATTCCTGTTTTTTACCTGGATCAATCGCCGGGATAGAAGAACTAAAAGGAGGCATCAACCCGATGGCCTCCATGGTAATTCCCCAAGTGTTGAAGGAAGCGGCGATGCCACAACCACCCGCGCCTGGGCAAGCCGCTCGAATGATAGCATCGGCCTTGGCATGGGGTATCTCACCGACATCGGCTGCAGCCTGGGCATCATAGGCATCCAGGATGGTGACATCCCGACCCTCGTAGCAACCTGGCATGATGCTTCCCCCACTGAGGAGCAAGCCAGGGACATTCATCCGAGCCAAAGCCATCGCAAATCCGGGCCCATTTTTGTCACAATGATGGGTAGCGATCATGGCATCATAACAATGGGCACTCACCACGCATTCTGAGGCATTGGCGATCAGGTTGCGCGAAGGGAGTGAGGCATTGCCTCCTTCCATTCCCTGAGTGATGTTGTCGCTCACACCAGGCACGCCGAAGGGAAAGCCCAGCAAACCTGCCTCACGACATCCCTGAGCCATCAATTGAGCCAATTCGTGGGCGTGCATGTTGCAGAGGTTCCCATCCAAGAGAGGCACACCAATCCCAATCTGAGCCTTGTCCAAATCCTCCTCCTTGAAACCCAATCCCCAGTAAAAAGCTGTGACACCTTTTTGCCACCCTCGAGTCAGTTGCTTGCTGTTCCAGTTAAGTTGATTGCCCATGGCCTTTTATCTCACGTCGCTCAACCTGGATGCAAAGGGTTTTTGACAACCCAGTGCGGAGGAACTGGATAGCAAATCCCATGGCAGGGACTTTGGCGCGCGGACTATTGGACTGCCCGATTAGGGACAGACCGAAGCGCCATCCTTGCGCGCGGACTCAAGGCATGCATCCATCACACGCTGAGTCTTCAAGGCTACCTCAGCCCAATGAGGGTCCGGTTGACCTGAGAGCACCAGGCGGGAAAAGGCCGCAAACAGTCGAGTCTCCTGCGCTGAAGGATGATTGTTGGCGTATTCTCCTACGGTGCAGCGTCGGGTGTGACGCTCCATGTTGAATTGAGACCCGTTGACTTCAAAATGGGCATTGGAGATATCAAACCCAACCTGAGCGTCGTAGTAAGGTAGGACGAAGTCCTCCATGGTCAATTGCCCCTTGCTGCCACTGAAACTCACGAACTGCTGATTCTCTGTGAGGAAGGAATTGTAGAAGCCAGCCGAGACCCCGTTGTCAAAGGTGAGTTCAGCAGAAAATTCGATGGGCACTTGATGCTGGCTATCCGAGCGCGCTGCACCCTTCAGGATGCGTGCCGAAACGCTGACAGGCATGAGGTAATCCACCGCCCATAGGCTGATGCGAATGGTATACCAACCCAGATCACCCAAACAACCCGCCGGCTCGAGGCCACTGTGCATGCGGATGTTTTGGGAGAGGAATTCATCGGGGGCCGCAAAGCTGAACAGGCTGGTCACCCGCCTGAGGGTGCCGATGCTGGAGGGATCCAGAAGCGCTTCCCGAACTTTTTGCAGACGCTGACTGTGCATGAACATGACACCATCCATGAACTGGACCCCGTGCTCTGCACACAACTGAATCATTTCCTCCAAATCGGAGGCATGGATACCGCAGGGCTTTTCACAGAGCACATGCTTGCCGGCCTTGGCCGCACGTAGGACCCATTCCTTGCGCAAGCCTGTGGGCAGCGGGATGTATACCGCATCAATGCGATCATCATCCAATAGTCGCTGATAGCCTTCCATCGCTTCGGGCGCCACCTCAAAGGGACTTTGCTTTTGACAAGATTCAATGAACGCACTGGCCTGAGCCTTGTCTCGGCTGGCAACGGCAACCAGCGTGGCATTGTCTGCATTGAAAAGTGCCTGATAATTTTTCCGAGCGATATGGGCTGTACTCAAGATGCCCCACCGACAAACCGAAGAACTCATACAAGGGTTTTAGGGGACAACATCAAGTGAAGCAATGTTGGAAAATACTCCGGGGCCAGCCTGCTTAGTTGCCATGCAATCAACTCAAACAGGGTCCTATTGGTCAGCGATATTCGGCAAACTGCTGGCGCAATGCGATCCATCCAGATGGTCCTATCCATTGGAGCATTGCAAGCTCGAGCATTGCATTGGGTTTGGGTTCTGAGCTAAGCATAGAACACCATGAGCGAGTCAACCCACCTTGTCATCTATGATGGCGATTGCCCCCTGTGCACATTTCAGATGAAAATTCTGACCTGGATGGATTGGTTGAATCTCACCACCCTGGTTCCCCTTACGGATGCCAAAGTAGGCCGCATAGCTCCTCAATTGACTCGAGAGCAACTCCTTTCAGCCATTCACTGCCTGGACAAGCAGGGACGCATCCACCGTGGCGCACGTTGCATCCGTTTCCTGTCCCTTAGGATGCCCCTGCTCCTGCCTCTTGGCCTTTTTTTATGGTTGCCAGGCATTATCTGGATCGCGGAGAAGGTTTATCAATGGATCAGCCGTAATCGTCTCGTGCTCAGCCGTCTGTTTGGCTGCGGTGATGCCTGTGGCTGGGTTCCCGAGCGCAAGCGTAGCCAACAGGATGTGTTCAAGGATCAGGGTTGATCACACCACCCATAAACAGTCCTGATACAGGTGATAGCATCCTGGGCCCTGAATTATTGGCATGAGTGATCGGCAATCACCAAGTCGTTGGGAGGCCTGCTATGATCGGGTGATCGCTGACCTGCTTGGCGAACGCTGCTCATCTGGGCACTGGGAAGGGGCCTTGTCCAGCAGCGCCCTCTCCACCGCAACAGCCATCACCGCCTTGGCCATTCTGGACCGGTCGGGCCACCAGACCGATTCGCATAGGTTGCAGCAGGCAGGGCTTGAATGGCTTGCCAGCCATGTCAATCAGGATGGCGGATGGGGTGATACGCCCGAAAGCGTGAGTAATATCAGCACCACCACCCTCGTGTGGGCTGCTTTTGCGGCGCTTAAAGCCACCGATTCTTATCCGGCCATCATGCATGGGGCTGAGGCGTGGATCACCAAGCAAACCCAAGATTTGAGCCCTCATCAGCTGGCACAGGCTATCTCTGCCCGCTACGGCAAGGACAGGACCTTTTCAGTGCCCATTCTCGCCATGTGTGCCATCGCCGGCAGGTTGGGTCAGGGAAAAGGCGCCTGGGATACCATCGCAAACCTCCCCTTTGAACTAGCAGCCCTTCCGCCAGCATTCTACTCAGCACTGAAACTTCCAGTGGTCAGCTATGCACTCCCTGCTCTGATTGCCATAGGTCAGGTGAAGCATCATCATGCCCCATCCTCAAACCCTCTTTTGAGGCTCCTGAGGGAGGCATGCCGTATCCCCACACTCAAGCGATTGAAAGCCATTCAGCCCAAAAGTGGTGGGTTTCTCGAAGCAACCCCCCTAACGAGTTTTGTGGTGATGAGTCTGGCCGCATCAGATCAGGCTCACCACCCTGTCGCTCAGGACGGAGCACGCTTTCTCAAGGCATCGGTCAGAGAGGATGGGAGCTGGCCCATCGACACCCACCTTGCCACCTGGGTAAGCAGCCTCGCAATTCATGGCATGGGAGGCGAAGGTTGCAAGCGCATGGGCAGATCAGCGCGGGATGGCTTATGCCAGTGGTATCTGGATCAGCAGTATCTGCAGACCCACCCTTACACCCAGGCCAAACCGGGAGGTTGGGCCTGGACCCCATTGTCGGGAGGCGTGCCCGATGCGGATGACACCCCTGGTGCCCTGATCGCCCTCCATCAACTGACTGAGGACCCTGCCTCGCTGGCACCGCGAGCTGAACTCGGCGTTCGATGGCTCCTTGAACTTCAGAATCGAGACGGAGGCATGCCGACCTTCTGCCGCGGGTGGGGGCACCTGCCCTTCGATCGCAGCAGCGCTGACATCACGGCTCACGTGATGCGCGCCTGGCAGCTCTGGAGACCTCATCTCGGTGAAGACACCGTCCTGGCCATGAACCGGGCTACCCAGCGTGCCCTGACCTATTTATACCGGACCCAAAACCAGGATGGCAGCTGGGATCCGCTCTGGTTTGGTAATCAGCATCTGAAAGATGAAAACAATCCCCTATACGGTACGGCCAAGGTGGTGGAGGGATGTTTGAGCGTTGTGGCTAATCCACTAGCCGACCCGGCCATGCTCAGGGCAATCGATTGGCTTCTGGCCCAACAGAACGACGATGGTGGCTGGGGTGCCACCCGAGGACTTCCCAATACCATTGAAGAGAGTTCGCTGGCACTCTCTTCCTTGGCTCAGAGCATGAAGGCAATGAGTCGGGAAATCCCAAGGGAACTGGAAGAGCGTTTGAAGGCGAGCCTCCAAAGAGGAGCTGATTGGCTCTGCGAAAGGATTGAAAACCAAGCTTACCGGAAGCATGCCCCAATCGGATTCTACTTTGCCAAACTCTGGTATCACGAATGCCTCTACCCTATGGTCTATACCGCTGCGGCCATGCGTGCCTTGCATGCTGTGCAACCCACTTTTGAGACTAGTTGAGGAAGGCCTTAGCTCTGACTGGATCCCAAGATTGATCAGTAAGCCATCAAGCCAAGAGAATCCAAGCGAGTAAGAAGCTGGCGCCCAGCACGCCACTACCGGCCAGGGTGACCCAAAGTGGCTCGTCAGCCTCCTCACTGACCGATTCATGCGAGCTGAGCTGTGTTGTCTGCAGCAAAGGAGTCGAAGGTCGGACTCGCAGCGTTTCTCGAGCCAATTCAGGGGATCTTTTGATCCGCCCATCTTGATCAGTAGAAGAGAAAACGTGCAGGGCCTGTGGTTGTGTCGCAAGGCGGTGTCTGTCCAGGGTTACGATCATCATGCTGTAGATCTTGCCGGGGATCATGGGACATACGCTGTCCAAGCCTAATTTTTTCTCAGTCATCGCACTGGGTATGATTCAAGCGACCGATTGACTCAAATATCATGGACAAAACCATTGTTCGACTGCGGGATGTCATCCATGCTGACTTATCATGATCCCCTGTTCACCTTCAAAGCCGACCAATGATGACACGTCTCTCATCCCAT
>JALRAZ010000334.1 GCA_023257935.1 Verrucomicrobiota bacterium | reverse complement strand
TGCCAATGCTCAGCAACCTGCCTCAGTGCGTGTTCGTCCCGGTGAGAACGGTGCCCTTGATCTTGAAATTCAAGGGCAGCCCGGTGTGACCTATGCTGTAGAAACTTCCAAAGGTTTGGTTAAATGGCAGGAAATACATCGTGTGACGGCAGACGATCAAGGTCGGTTCCAATTGCGAGGTGTTGTGTCTGAGGAAAAAGCGCAGTCATTTTTCCGTGCGGTCACCAAGTAATTGATTGCGGGCCTTCGCTGCTGGATCAACAGAGCCAGCCTCACACCGTTGATTTTAAACCAGAGCCGTCTTGTGACGGCTCTTTTTTTATGAAATGTGTTGGACTGACTGGTGGTATCGGGTGTGGTAAGACCACTCTCAAACATTACCTGGATGGCATTGGTATTCCTGCAATCGATACAGATCTGGTTGCTAGGGATTTGCTCCGTGTTGGCCATCCCGCCTACCAAGCCGTGGTGACACGCTTTGGTGATGAATGCCTCACCTCAGACCGTTCTCTGAACCGAACTTGGCTAGGGAACGTCATCTTTAAGGATGTCAAACAACGCCATTGGCTGGAAGGGCTTCTTCATCCCCTGATCCGATCTGCCTGGCAGGGGCAGGTTACATCCTGGAAGGATGAAGGTAGACCCATGAGTGTGGTGGTGATCCCTCTATTGTATGAGACCAACGCGCAAAGCGCATTTGACGCAGTTTTCTGCATGGCCTGCTCCAATCAGGAACAGGTTCGTCGCTTGCAACACCGCGGATGGTTTGATGAACACTTGGAGCAACGCCTCCAATCACAATGGCCTCTGGAAAAGAAAATGAGGCATAGCGATGTGGTCATTTGGTCCGAAGGGCCCGAGGAGACCACCCATGCCCAATGGGACAAAGCGGCGGCAAGACTTCTCCAGTCCGCTTCAAAGGATTGCTCTCAAACAGTCCAATAAGCAGTCTTTTTCCGGCTGTAGGTTTACCTTGAATCCAGAGCCATGTTTTCGATTTGTTGATCGATGCTGGAGAGCTCACTTGTGAGACCACTGAGGGATTTGGCTCGTTGGGAGCCTATGCGGTGATAACAACCGAACTCTTGTATCGCCGATTAAAGTTATTTCAGATCTTTTTGTGTATCAAACAACCCATGGAAGAATCGCAGATCAATCCCTCCTGACGCGCAGGTGTCTCTCCGGCCAAACAAAAGTATGATTGTGCGCGCAGGTGTTCTCGGAACATTTGAATCATTCTGACCGCTTAAAGAGAAGTGTGTTGAAACTGAAGGATGCAAGGTGACAACGCCTTGAAAGATGAAGGGAAGGGATACAAGTCAAACGCCCGCAGACCACGCTCCTTACCCGCGCTGTAATTCGGGACCGAGAATGTCCCGAGCCTGCTGTTTCTGTGCTTCATTGAGTTGCTTAAACACCGCATCCCTATTCTTGGCAGCCTTCCTGTCATGCTGTGCTGCCGCACGGTAAAACCACAGGTAAGCTTCTAGGATGTCCTGCTTCACCCCATCACCACTGTAATAACGCGCCCCAAGATTGTTTTGAGCTAGTGGGTGCTGTCCGGCGGCAGCCCGAGCCAGCCACTGCAGAGCTACCTCATCGTCCAGTTCCGCACCCATGCCAAGTGCGTGACGCCAACCTAGCTCGTATTGTGCTTCAGCATCTCCCTCCTCCGCCTTATTTTGAATGGCCGAGAGCTGTTCTGGGTTGATCTCCATGTTTTCCATGGGTTGGCGACTTCAAGGTTGACGTTTTTGTCGTAAGGTCATCTCTCCTACCCAGCGGGTATTGTAGGCTTTGATCCAAGCATCATCCAGCCAATCAGGACGATCCTCAACACCATAGCGCTGGCCCTCCATGCCGTGCCATGGAATGGGTTCCACCGTCCAACCCTTAGCCACGTGGTAGTCAGCATCCTTATCCCAGCCAGAGGTGAAGAGGAAATAATCCCGCGTTTTGCCCTGTGCTGGTGATGGCATGGATGTGGATTCAAAGGCTAAGGTCAACTCATCCCCTCCATTCATTAGGACGAGCTGATTATCCTTTTGCTCGATCAGCTCCGCCACCGAGCCGTAGCGAGTGCACCAACCTGCAGGGGTGATCAGCCAGGCTGGGGCGAAGTGAGGTTCGCTGTAACGCGGGGTAAGAGGTTGTGTCCAGGGTCCTTCTTCATAATCACTGAAGCCGCGCCAGTGCAAATCAGCAGTGGTTGGCTCAACCCAGTGGATGGCTGTATCCTCAGGATTTACTGCTTCCATGAGTTGAATGCGGTCCCAATGGATTTCAAACGCCATGGAGCATCGTATGCGGCATTGTGGATAGGGTAACTTACCCGCCAAATCGACGATGATGGTTTTGGTCTTACCTGCTGGAGCTCCGGCAACCACGTCCAAGGATTCCCATTCGCCCTGCGGATTCATGATTTCCAGAGTGGGGAAGGGGAAGGGAAGGGTGCTGTCATGGGAAGCCCCAATATTGGCCATGCCCCCACCAAAGTGCAACCAGCCGGTCATGATCAGCGACAATGAGCGATTGGTATCGATGTTACCAAAGTCAAGGTCCAGGCTGTATGGCTCAGCCAGCCCTCGAAGCTGTGGGCGCTTTAGCCGAGCAGGTGAGGCCCTGACCTGGTCTATCCGCTGCAGAGCCTGAGTCATGTCAACGCCGTCATGTCTCAGGGCCTTGATTAAGGGGATGGTTCCAGCGAACGTGCCTACCTGGTGCTCAGGGAACGGGGCGGATGGGACGAGTTTACTGGTAGCATGCACCTCCGTGCCAGTAGGGTGATCCACAACCAATAGCTTCGCTTCGTCAAGGTAGAGAACTTCGCGCAGTTCCTCAGTGATTTGCAGGAGGTGTTTCCCCTCCTTGGCGGGAAATTGGGTCTCATTACCGATCCAAACTATTTCATCCGTATCAGCAGGAATATATTTTCCCTCTGCCATGGGCAGCCCAAGTGGGGATGCACCAAGCAGATCGGTAATGAACCGGAACTGCGAACCATCCCAAGCATAGAGATATGGGCAGGAGCCAGTAGGCATCTCAAGTTCGAACATGACCAAGGAAGAGCAATCTTCAATCTCATAGTCAACCTGAGTAATGGTGTCACTCCAGTGTGGGTCGATGGAGTCGACTTTTCGGTGACTACCCAATCCAATTTCCAAAGGGATCGTATCCAGGGTCCTTATCATTCTCAGGCCGCCGGTGGTCAGCTCAACCTTCACACCCAACCCGCTAGGATTGGAGCGACTGCCCTCCATCCTGATCTTGAGCATGGTGTTGGCATGCCCACCATCGTTTCGAAGGATGCGGATAGATTGGTCTGCCAGGGTTAGGATCAGATCACTATCACAGTCGCCATCGATGTCTCCTTTGGCAAGGTCGGTGATTCCTCCTTGGATAAGCCCCTCAAGCCCGATTTTTTGCGTTGCTGATTCGAAGCCTTCCAGGCCTCGGTTGCGCCAGCATAGCAGGCCGCCATCCCCATAAGCCAGAATGTCCATCCATCCATCATTGTCATAGTCCATCAGCTTGAGCTTGCTTGGGAGTGTTCCCGAAATGGGTAGCAGAACAGGTTGATCGCTTCCCTGTATCCTTAGATCCAGCCCCGAGGAGGTCAGGAAGGCAATATCATGTCTCAGATCGTTATTGAGATCAGCCACTGCCATCGCTGAGGCGATGGGCCAGTCATCGCTGAGATTGGATGGCGTCATCCCGCCACCACGCTGCTTCAGGAAAAGGCCAGCTGGTTGATGAGTCCGCGTCACGAACAAGTCGGGCAGGTCATCTCCATCCCAGTCTTCCAGCACAAAATCAGCGATAGCCCCCAGATCTGAAGGCAGATTGGTGGATTGAATTTGGGGCATGAAGGAGAGGGTTCCCAGATTGCGATGAAAGAGCAGGTGCTGATTGGTCGATGCTACCGAAAGCAGGTCTAGCTTGCCGGTGATATCAAAGTCAATCAGCCTGGCCTTGGAGGCACGGAGATCACCGATGCGGGCAAACATGGAAGAGTCTGTGATCAGGCCGCTCGGGGAGATTTGAAAAACCTGCATTCCTTTGTCAGAGAGCAAAATGGCATCCTCCTGCTGTCCGGTCCGCATGCTTCCCTGATGCTGCAGATCCCCGATGAGGCACTGATGATAGGTTGCTTCTGGCAGTGCAGGCACCGGAAAACCAGCAGCCTGCCACCCATCGGCAGATGGCATCATCAGGGTGAAATTTCCCGTCTCATCCCTCAGGAGTAGATCCAGGGTATCATCATGACCAACGTCTAGGATTCCCACTGGACCTCGCCATCCAAGTGCTTGTTCTCCCAGGATGTCGGTGGTTGCCTCGACAAAACGAACGGATATGCCCTCGGCTTGGGGCTGTTCCAGTTCAAAGGGGGCAATGGCTTCGGTGTAAACACATTTTTCGATGACCGATGGGTCGGCGCTCAATGGCTGATTTGCGATGACCTCTTGATGCTTTTCGAGCATTTTCTGAGCTTCTTCTGCGCGATCGGTTCTGAGGTAAGTTTGGCTGAGGTTATAATAGGCAGAAGGATGTAGCGGATCGAATTGAATGACCTCTTCAAATTGAAGTGTCGCGGCTTCCCATTGACCCAGTCCCTGGTGGGCTCGTCCTAGTTGGTAGCTGACTGCGTTGATGGTGTGGTCGATTTGCTTTGCGATCTGCAGGGATTGAGCGGCTTGCTCAAAGGAACCTTCTCGGATGAAGGCACAACCTCTGAGGTAGTGCGCGGCTGCAGCATTGGGGTTGAGGGTGATGGCCTGCTGTGTCTGCTCCAGGACTTCTGCAGTGCGATTGAGAAGCAGGAGGGCGTTGGCCAGATTCAGGCGAGCATCTAGGTCACCCCCATGGATCTGTGCTGCCTCTGCGAAGAGACCGGCAGCCTTTTCTGCTCCATTGAGTCCCTGATCCAACAAGTTTTTGCCCGATTGCATGAGCTCGGTGAAGCGAGCCCCCTGGCCTGATTGATCCTCGTTGACCCCCTCCTGAGCCTGCTTGATCCGCTGGGTGGGCAAGTGAAAGAAGGCAAACATGCCCAATACAATGAGAAAGAGCAGTAAGACAAAGACTCCAGGTGGGCACTTGCCACCTGAGGCGGGCTTGGATCCGGAACTCATTAATCAAAAGATAAACCAACCGTGCCTGACTTCAAGCGCGGAGCCTGTTAAGCGGCGTTGCAGGACCAGGGCTCAGGGTTGTTTGCCAAGCACCTTCAGGATGTGGCGCGCGACCTCTTGGGCCAGAGCCTTGGATCCCTCTGGAGTGAAATGCACATTGTTGGGCTGTTGAAGGGTTCCTAGCCGTGGTAGGGCAAAGGCATGCAGGTCATTGATTGGGATACTGTGAGATTCCATGATCTGCTGGGCAGCCTGGTTGTAGGCTTTCGTGCTGGAAGCTTCACGCAGCGGCCCCGCTGGACGGTCGGGGAATGGCGTTGTGGAAGCGAAGATGAGGTGGGCTCCCGTCTGCTTGAGACGAAGCACAATGGCCTCGATGTTTTGAGCATATTGCTCCAGCGGGATCTGGATGCGCCCCTTTTCCTTCGAGGTGGTATTTTTGCCCTCATGGTCCACATATTTTAAATCATGCAGTCCGTGGTTAAAATGGATGACATCCCAGCTTTCCTTCCCTAACCAGCTTTCCAGATACTTGAGTCCATAACCGGAATGCTGGGCGTTCCCTGGGTTATGAAAGACCTTAGCCTTGCCCTCGAGCAAGGTTTTGAGTGGGGCGGTGTATCCGATGGAAATGGAATCGCCAATGATAAGTACTCTGGGAAGTGCTTCCGAGGCGGGTGCCTGCTGTGTCTGAGCCCAAGAGAGGCTGGGCCATCCTATTAAAGTCATGGCTCCAAACCACCAGTTCAGGATATGCCTGAGTCTCTGTGTGTGAGAAGTGGGTTGGCTCAAATGAGGGGCTATCATGCGATGTGGGCACCGCGCGTTGCGACGTAAACGGCGTAAAGGGACTGGCTGCCCGTCATGAAGAGACGATTGCGCTTGGGCCCTCCAAAGCAAAGATTACTGCAGATTTCGGGGAGACGGATCTGCCCAATCAGTTGTCCCTGCGGCGAAAAGATATGAACCCCATCAAATCCATCGCCAACCCAGCCAGCGCTGGCCCAGATATTGCCATCCTCGTCAGCCCGGATGCCGTCGGAGCCACCTGCTCCAACCCCATCAATGACCATCTTGCAAAAGTCCTGCTTGCGGGCAAGCCGCTTGCCATCCAAGACATCCCAGCGATAAATCCCTTTAGGGGCTTCCTCACCTGTATCGGCTATATAAAGATGCTTGTAGTCCGGGGAGAAGCAGAGGCCATTGGGTTTGACCAGTTCGTCGGTCACCAGAGACATGGCTCCAGAGTCAGGGTCAATGCGATACACCGCTTCTTTGAGCTCGAGTGGGCCCTTGTTGCCTTCGTAATCCCACATGCTGCCATAGCCAGGATCGGTAAACCAAATGCTCCCATTGGGGTGCACGACCACATCATTGGGAGCGTTCAGTGGCTTTCCTTGCCAGCGATCTGCCAACACACTCAGGCTACCATCATGCTCATAACGAACCAAACGCCGATTGCCATGCTCACAGGATAGTTGCCTTCCTTGAAAATCAAAGGTGTTGCCGTTGCTGTTGCCAGCGGGACGGCGGAAGGTACTGACGGCCCCATTTTCGTTGAGCCACCTGAGTTGAACATCATTGGGGATATCACTCCACATCAGGTAATTGCCCACTGCGTTCCATGCTGGCCCTTCAGCCCAGAGCATGCCGGTATGCAACCGCTGAATGGGTGTGTTCCCCAGCTTGTATTTGGCGAAAGAAGGGTCGATGACCAAGATATCCGGATCGGGGTAGCGAATGGGTTCCTTACCTGTCCAATCTCTTGCCGCCAAGGGCAGGGAAGCGGCAACCAGGCCCAGAGATGAAAGAAACGACCTCCGGTTAGGAGAGGTCACCAGATGGTTTGGTGAAGGTTTTTCCATAATCTATTGCTGATGGGATCAATGGCGTGGATGTTGTGGCTTAGCCAAACAAAAGTAAAGCCAAAGGCCCTAGTGCCAGAGACATTCAGGCGATCGGGTCCTTGAGGTGTTTTTTCTAAAGGGGCTAAAGCTAGAGCTGAGCGATCATGCCAAGGTTTCTCTGGTATTCGGTGGTGGGAATGGATTGATGAGTCGTGGTCGCCTCAATCAGGATACAAGAGTCGAGGTTGCTTAAGGTGGTTCTTGAATTTCGCCGGTATCGGCATAAACTATTTTGATGAGCTCAGATGTCGTCCCTGTCAAGATTAGGGGTATCCTGCCGGTCAACAACGGTGAGGCTGTTTTTCTTGGTAACAAGGACAAGGTTTTCGTGATTCAAATTGAGCGCAGTATGGGGGAAGTGATCAAAATGTTCATCCAGAACAAAGCCAAACAACGGCCTCTCACCCATGATTTGATGACCCACGTCTTCCAGGGCTTTGGGATTCAAGTGGAGCGTATCCTGATTACAGAACTGCGAGGCTCGACCTATTTCGCACGGATGATCCTCCAGCAGCGTAATGAATTGGGCCGAAAAATTCTCGAGGTTGATGCCCGTCCCAGCGACTGCTTGGCCATGGCGACGGCTCAGAAGAAGCCCATTTTTGTCACAGCGCCTCTGTTTGAGGAGGTAGAGGATATGTCCCACGTCCTGGAGGATATCAAAAAATCAAGTAGTCCCTCTGAAGATTTCTGATGCCTCCCAGCAAAACGAAGCCTGGCTCACCCCATATCCTGATTTGTGGACAGGACGACCACGCTATCAGTCAGCGAGCGTCCACTCTTTTCAAGCAATGGTCAGCCGATTGTCCCGATTACGAGCAGGAAGTTGTGGATGGGGCAGCAGCCAACGTGAGTGAAGCCAGACAGGCTTTGGCCCGTTGTCTGGAATCGCTCCAGACGCTTTCGTTTTTTGGCACAGGAAAACTGGTCTGGTTTCGTCATTGCCATTTTCTTGGAGAGGATAGAATGGCTGAATCCAAAGATGTGGTTGAAGGCCTGGCAGCGATGATTGAGGAAATCAATCAGGCTGGTGAGGGACGCTTTCGTCTTCTTATTTCCGCAGGCAAAGTTGACAAGCGGAAGTCCTTCTTCAAGCAATTTCAAAAATTGGCTTCGGTGGAGGTTCTGGACGGTTGGGATGCTTCAAAATCTGATTGGGTCAGCGAGGCCGAGCAGCGAGTCAGGGCTGTCTTTGAGATGGAAGGTTTGCACATCGAACCCGAGGCGACCTCCCTTCTTGTCCAGTTGGTAGGACCCAAGCCAAGGCAAATCGAGCAAGAGACTGAAAAACTCCTACTTTACGCCTCCTATCAGGAAAAGTCGCAGGCAACAGCCGATGATGTGCGCCAAGTCGTGTCGCGTAACAAGCAGGCCAGAGCCTTTGCCTTGGGAGATGCTCTGGGCAGTCGCGACCTGCAGGGTGCGATGCGCTGTCTGGATGAAGAGTTGTGGGAAGTCCGCCAGGATCGGCAGCGCAGTGCCATTGGTTTGCTCTATGGCTTGATTGCCAAAGTACGCACAATGATTTTGGCTAAGGAGATGCACCAGCGTGGTTGGCTGCGACCAGAAAAACAGTTTTTTCGATTCAAGCAACAGCTCGAACAGGTGCCTCGGGATGCCATGCCCCAGGATGCTCGATTCAATCCGCTGAAAACCAATCCCTTTGTGCTATTCAGAGCACTAAACCATTCAATGGCTTATCAAATGAGTGAACTCATCGCTGCCATGCAGCATCTCTACCGAGCCAATTATCAGCTCATCTCCACTAAAATGGGGGACGCTCAAGTTCTCCAGCAGGCACTGGTATCGATCATTGCCTCCCCGGCGGTGCTACAGGGTAAACGTGCCTCATGAAGGGAAATCACTCCCATGCGAGTCTGCGGGTAGCTCAGGTGGGGGACCTGGTCTGTGTGCGAATTGCTGGTAGAGCTACCGTGCATGCCAGTGTGAGCTTTAAGCGTTTCATGCGAGATCAGATAGATCGAGGCAGATACCACTTTGTTTTGGAACTCAGTCAGTGTCAGATCATGGACAGCACCTTCCTGGGAGTCATGGCATCCTTAGCGTCTCAATTGCAAGCCGCCACCCAGCCAAACGCTTGCATGGAATTGGTCAACGGCAATGAGCGGGTCTTGGGGCTCATTGACAACCTCGGCGTCTTGGGCTGGTTTCGTGTGACAGAAAACGCCTCGGACTCGAGTCAGCCTGTCGATGCATCCAGTGTTGAAATGACTCAATCCCTGGCGCTTGAGACGGGTAGTCGAGAGGAGATGGCAAGGACAAGCCTTGCTGCCCATCAAGTCCTCATGGCCCTGCATCCTGATAATGAACAGAAGTTCAAAGAAGTGACGACCTTCCTGGAGGAGCAGCTGGGAGAGGATGCCACGCGGTCGTGATTTCCAGTCAATCGTCACGATAGCCTTTCACCTGATCAGCCCTTCCTTGGTCGCTCAAGGCTCCTCAGGGCTTGAGGCACCCACTCAGGCTT
The DNA here is from genome assembly GCA_023257935.1 of Verrucomicrobiota bacterium. Classification (GTDB taxonomy): domain Bacteria; phylum Verrucomicrobiota; class Verrucomicrobiia; order Limisphaerales; family AAA164-E04; genus UBA7971. Next base: position 3,809 of record JALRAZ010000334.1, on the reverse strand, counting down.
GATTGATCTTGTTGCTTCAACCTTGCTCGGTGATCGCTCGGTGCCGGCTGAAAACCTTGCTTAGAGCCAGAGCTGTTTGATCCTGCAATGCCTGCAGGTCCTGGTAACGCGCGGCGTTTCGAGTGTTGGGTTTGGCCACAGCGGCCCGGTCGACCTTGACGAATCGATCGGTCAACGCATCGATCGAACAAGCCTCGCCTTGCTGCTGCTGCCAGCACCATAGTGATTGCAGAGCTGCTCCATAGGCGGCCCCTTCGCTAACTTTAAGGGTCACCACTTCGGTCTGAAAGATATCTGCCATGATCTGTCGCCAAACGCGAGATTTGGCCCCGCCACCTGTGACTCGGATCTGAGTTGGCTTCACGCCGAGCTGACGCAGCCGATTCAAGCCATAGTTCATGCCCAATGTGACCCCTTCCATGGCTGCTCTGGCCCGATGGCCAGCTGAAGCGCTCAGGGATCTGTAGCCCAGCCAAACTCCGGTAGCCTCCGGTAAATTAGGCGTACGCTCTCCTTCCAGGTAGGGCAGCAAGAGGAGCCCATCGGCACCGGCTGGCACGCGGGCTGCAGCTCGGGCAAATTGATCATGAGACCAGCCGAGTTCATGTCTGACCAGCTCGGTGGCCACGGTGACATTCATGGTGCAAAGTAGCGGCAGCCATTGATTGGTGGAGTCACAGAAAGCGGCGATTTCTCCTTGTGGATCGACCACTGGTTTTCCGGAGCAGGCATAGATCGTCCCACTGGTGCCAAAGCTGGCGGTAACCATACCGGGTCGGGTGTTGCCTGTGCCAATCGCACCCATCATGTTATCACCCCCGCCAGCGCTGACCAGGACTTTATCTGACAAACCCAGTTGCCGAGCTGTCGATGCCTGCAGGTATCCTGCTGGTTGATCGCTCCCTATCAACTCAGGGAGTCGTCTCTCCAGTAAGGGATCAATGGCCTCAAGCACCTTGCTGGACCAGGTGCGCTTTCTCACATCCAACAAGGCCGTGCCACTGGCATCGCCATACTCCATCACGGCCCGTCCGGTAAGCCAGTGATTGAGGTAATCGTGAGGTAGCAGGATAGTACGTAGCTGTCGGTAATGTTTGGGCTCATTTTTCTTGAGCCAGAGTATTTTTGAAGCTGTAAAGCCAGGTAAAACGGCGTTGCCTATGGCCTTGATCGTGGCCTTGATGCCTCCCATGCGTTGCATGATTTCCTCGCACTCTTTGGCCGTGCTTGTATCGCACCAGAGCTTGGCTGGGCGAATGACTTCTCCCTTGCCATCGAGGGGAACAAATCCATGCTGTTGGCCGCTGACTCCAATTCCCTTGACCTCTTCTGATTTTGCCTTGCAGGCCTTAAGTGCCTGGCTCATAGAACGGCGTGCGGCATCACGCCAGGTATGAGGATGCTGTTCCTTGGCTCCCGGCCCTAGTCCCTTAATCAGCCCGTATGCCTTGGATGCTTCGGCCAGCACCTTGCCTGACTTACCGTCCACAACCAGGGCCTTGGTTGATTGAGTGCCACTGTCTATGCCAATGAAGAGCTGTCGACTTGCCATGGACGAATGCTAATGCCTGCGATAACTCATGATCAAGCACATCCCCCCAAACCTGTTCTGTCTGTTGGGATGCGATCGAGTCGCATTCAGGGCTGTGGTCCGGCAAGCCGGTGAGGGGTCAGAGATGTGTCGCCAGCTTGGTTCCCAGAGCGACTGCCATGAGGCAGACCAGCACCGAGCTGACCACATTGATAAGGGCTGCCAACAAATGGCCCTTTTCGATCAGTTGAAGCGTTTGGAGGCTGAAGGATGAAAAGGTTGTGAACCCACCCATGACACCCATCATGAGGAAACGTTGTCCATTTTCAGCCAATCCAGCCAGTGGGCCATTTTCCTGCGTCCAAATGGCCAGGCACCCAATCAGTAAGGAGCCCAGTCCGTTGACAAACAGGGTTCCCATCGGAAAATCAATAGAGGTTACGCGGTCCACACCTTGGGCCACGACATAACGAGCCATTCCCCCCAGAGCACTGCCCAGGCCGACCCAAAGGATGGCAACGTTGAGGCTCATCACGGCTTGAGGGCTTCAGCTAGCTGTTCGCCAAGTTCGACGGCTTGATCCTCATTGCCTTGCAGTTCAGCCTCCAGACAAGCTTCGCCATGAAAAGCTTTCCCCATCAGCTTCAGGCCCCCATGGTCCAAAAGCCTGGCATGGGCTGCATAAGGCGTCTGGCAACCCCCACCCATGGCTTTAAGAAAATGACGCTCTGCCTGAGCAGCGATTGCTGATGGCGCATGCTCCAGTGCTTTGACCAATTCGGCGATCGCTTGATCGCCTTCACGGATTTCAATACCCAAGCATCCTTGGCCGACACAAGGCAGCAAATGGTCGGTTTCGATGAGGTGAGCGAATAGCCCTTCAGGTGCCTCAGGGCCGATCAGTCGACCTTCTTCTTCCAGAGAGTATCCCAGTCGATTCAGGCCGGCGACCGCCAACACGCTTCCATGGATGCGGCCCTCTCCCGCCAACTTGGCCAGACGTGTGGGCACGTTGCCTCGCATTGGGGTGATTTTGAGGGTCTTATCCCAGGCGCGGATTTGAGCTGCTCTGCGAGGGCTATTGGTGGCAATCACCGCACCTTTGGGTAACAACTCTCTGGGGTGTTGGATCGATGCGTTCACCGGTTGTTTGAGGATAAGCATTTCCCTGGCATCCTCTCGCTGAGTGATGGCTCCAAGGCAAAGGGATGCGGGCAGCTCGGTGGGCAGGTCCTTCAGGCTATGGACGGCCAGGTCGGCGGTGCCATCCAATAAGGCTACTTCCAACTCTTTGGTGAACAATCCTTTTGGTAGGGTTTGACCCGATGGTTGATCATCCCGTAGGGCTTGAAGTTGGTCGCCTGTCGTTTTGAACACCTTGAGTTCGAAACGGCGTTGAGGAAAAAGGCCTTGAAGGGTGGATTGGACATGCTTGGCCTGGACCAGAGCCAAGGCACTGCCTCGGGTGGCAATGATCACAGCCTGATTTGTCTTCTCATCGCTCGGTGATGCCATGTTTATCTTATCCTTTTTGCCTCTGGATGACTCAAAAGAAGTCCCCCGTGCTTAGCCCTTTAAAGCCCGCAACTGCTCTCTCCTGCCATAGCCCTCAAGAAGCCTCTGGTGTGCCTGGATGCCACATGGAATCAGGGTGTTTAGGGTGAGTTTGTGAGGCTGAAAGGGACTCGAGCCATTCCCGCGCCACGTTTTGAATCGTGGCCTCACACCTGGCAAGCTCCCCTTGCCGCTGTTGGAGATAATCCTGAGCAATGGACTGAAGGTGGTCAATGTTATAGACATAGACGTTCTCGAACTCATTGATTTCTGGATCAATATCGCGAGGCACGGCAATGTCGATCAAGAGCAGTGGCCTTGGAGACCGGCCTCGGATCAGTTGCTCAAACTTGAGTCGGTTGATGACGTAGGTGGGTGCCGAAGTGCTGCTGATCACAATGTCCAACTGACGAAACTCATCCTGCCAGGCATCAAAGGCAACCGCTCTGCCACCCAAGTTTTGGGCAAGAGTTTGAGCTCTTTCCATGGATCGATTGGTGACGATCACCGATGCAGCCCCGCGGGAAAGTAGAGATCTCGCGGTTTTCTCGCTGGTGTCTCCTGCGCCAATGACCATGACCCGCTTGCCCTGGAGTCCGTCAAAGATCCTTTCTGCTAATTCCACCGCGACGGACCCGACGGAAGTGCTACCTCGCTGGATCCCTGTATTGGATCGGAGGAGTTTGGCAACGTTGAAAGCTTTTTGGAACAGCTTGTTGAGCCA
>JALRAZ010000119.1 GCA_023257935.1 Verrucomicrobiota bacterium | reverse complement strand
GTGACTCACGAGCACTGGTCCATGATTTGGTCAGCCTTTTCGTGACTAACGCTCTGGTGAAAGTCTTCATTGCACATCATCACTGGGGCAGTGCCACAGCTAGCAAGGCATTCGACGAATTCCACCGAAAATTTGCCATCTTTGGAGGTTTGCAGTCCGTGCATTGTTGGATCCAAACCAAGCTTGCTGCAAACGTGTTGGTGAAGTTTACCGCTACCACCCAAAGCACAACTCAAAGTACGGCAGACCTTGATCACATGCTTGCCTGGAGGCTCCTGGCGGAACATGGGATAAAAAGTGACTAGCTCATAAATGTTGATTGGCTTGAGTTCTAACTTGGTTGCGATCCATTCGATCGCTTCCTTTGAGAGGTAGCCAAAGTGCTCTTGAAATGCGTGCAAAAGCATGAGCGAAGCACTTCGCTTTTGCGGGTAGTGCGAGATCAGTTCATCAACCTCAGCTAGCAAACTTTGTGGAATTTCAAGGCTCATCGGTCACTTTCTCCCATCACGAAATCGATTGATCCAAGGATGGCTACGGTATCACTCATCATCTCCCCTTTAAGGAGGTAGGGTAGCACGCTTAAATTGACAAATGATGGAGCGCGTATCTTCATACGGTGGGGAGTGCCTCCACCTGTGCTATGGATATAGAATCCAAGCTCTCCCTTCGGATTTTCAGCACCAAAGTAAACCTCACCGCTTGGCACGTTGACACCTTGGGTGACGAGCATGAATTGATGGATCAGTTCCTCCATGCTGCTCAGGACTTTGTCCTTTGGAGGCAGGAAGGTTTTGCCATCCTGAATGCTGACTGGGCCGCCTGGCAGGCGATCCAGACATTGCCGAATTAACCCGGCGCTCTGTCGCATCTCCTCCATGCGAACGAGGTAGCGATCGTAGGAATCTCCCTGACTTCCAACAGGCACTTCGAAGTCCAATTGATCGTAGATGAGGTAGGGGTTGGATTTGCGTAAATCATGATCCACCCCTGATCCACGTAGATTGGGGCCGGTGATACCATAGTTGATGGCGATTTCCCGAGGCAGGACACCGACTCCCTGTGTTCGGTCCACAAAAATGCGATTGCGGGTTAAAAGGGTTTCGGTTTCATCAAAATTCTTTTCTACCTCCTTGAGAAACTGTCGGCATTGATCCACCCAGCCCTCGGGCAAATCGCGAGCCAAGCCGCCAATGCGCGTGTAGGAGGTGGTAAAACGAGCGCCGGTGAGCGACTCACATAAATTGTAGATTTTTTCTCGCTCAGTGAACGTGTGAAGGAAGACCGTCATGGCCCCGACGTCCATCGCAAAAGCACCCAGTCCGAGCAAGTGAGCTGAAATACGCGCTAACTCGCAGCATATGACTCGAATATACTGACACCGCTCGGGAAGTGCCTTATCGATTCCCATCAGTTTCTCCACCGCCAGAGCGTAAGCCACGTTGTTGGCAAGTGGGGCCAGGTAGTCCAGTCTGTCGGTGTAGGGAACAAACTGGTTATAAGTCATGTTTTCGGCGATTTTCTCATCCCCTCGATGCAGATAACCGACATCAGGCATCGCCTTGGTGATGACCTCGCCATCTAATTCCAGGAGAATGCGTAGCACCCCGTGGGTCGATGGGTGAGATGGACCCATATTGAGGACGAGTTTGTCACCCTCAAGGCCGTCGGCTGAAGGTTTTTTGGCCGCTTCGAGGCCTTCCAAGGTTTTGCCCAAGGTGTCCTTAACGTTCCATTCTGTGGTATCGGTTGCCATGATCTGGGTGATCTCTTGCCTTGACTGATTAGGCTCTAGGAATCAGTCCTCGGGTTCAAAAGCCTTGGCTCGAGGTTCTCGCTGAGAAACGTTCTGTTTGCCAGCTGTGGTTACGAAGGGGCCGCCCTCCAGAGGCGCACGGTCCGTGAAAGCCGTTTCGGGGAGGTCGGTCGGTTTTCCTTCCAGCGGGAAGTCCTTCCTAAGAGGGAAATACGGGTAACCCTCCCACATAAGGATGCGCCTTAAATCAGGGTGACCACTGAACCGGATCCCCATCATGTCATAGATTTCTCGTTCGTGCCAGTCAGCGGTCCTCCATAAACTGGTCACTGAGGGCAATTCGCATGATTCCTCCTCGACGCGCACTTTGAGACGCAAATAGGCATGGTGTTCCATGCCGTAAAGTTCATAAACTACCTCAAACCGGGGGTCGTCCCCGTAATGATCCACGCTGGAAACATCCGTAAGCATGTCAAAATGAAGGGTGTCCCTCGCCACTTGACACACTTCGTGCACCTTCGACTTGTCGAGGATAGTCAGGCTGCATTCGCCCCGGAATTCAACGATTTCTGAGACGAGATCGCTGCAGGCTTTCTGCAAGGCCTCAGCCAGTGATCGGGCTGTCTTTGGGTTCGGTTGGGTCATCTCAATGGGTCAACGCTGCAGGGATAAGAATTCTAGGAAACGCGCTGCCCTGCCATGGCGTCGGGTTGAGGGCGCTTGTGATTGTTGAGGATGCCTCCTTGAAACAGGGGTTGTTTGGATACCACATTGTTCTGGAGTTTCATGAGCGCATCAAGCAGAGCCTCTGGGCGTGGGGGGCACCCGGCCACGTAGACATTGACAGGAATAATACGATCCACCCCCTGGAGCACGGCATAGCTACGATACATGCCCCCGGTCGAGGCGCAGGCGCCCATGGCAATCACCCATTTGGGTTCTGCCATTTGGTCGTAAATCCGGCGAACGGCTAAGGCCATCTTGTAGGTGACTGTTCCAGCGACGATCATCAGGTCGGATTGCCGCGGCGAAAAACGCATCACCTCGGCTCCAAATCGAGCGATGTCAAAACGACTGGAACCAGCTGCCATCAGTTCAATCGCGCAACAAGCCAAACCCATAGGCATGGGCCAAAGTGAATTTTTGCGGAACCAATTCAGCACCGCATCCACTTTGGTAACGATAACATCACCCTCGATTTTGGTGTTGTATCCGACTTCTGTCTGTGATGAGGTCATGGGCTGGGTAGTGAAGGATTGTCAAAATCCTCCAGACACAGGAAATTAGCGAGAGGTCAAAAGGGGTTCAAGTGAATTTGTGATTTTTTTCACAAGCGTTGTTGACGAAACAGGATGACTTTTGTTAAGGATCATTCCTGTTGACAAACACGGCACCTTCAAGGTGTGCGTGAAATAATCGTAAGTTACTCCTAACAAGTAATTTAGATAGGCGGAGTAGCCAAGTGGTAAGGCAGGGCTCTGCAAAAGCTCTATGCGTCGGTTCGATTCCGACCTCCGCCTCCACGATTACATGGTTACATTTGACGCGACTGATAGACTCAATGGCTGTCGAGGCCGAGGGTTCATCTGTGGCGTGTGCGTTTTAGAGTGGATAAGTTTAACTGATTAAATTGAATGTCGGACGTCTTTCCTAAATGGACGAACGGGTTGCCTTGGAAAGTGCTGGTCGGGGTGCTTCTTATAGGTAGCGCCGCCGTCGCAGCTATATCTTATTACGCCACCCCTAAATACACGCGTGTGGGTTATCAGCCCAAACAGCCGGTCCCATTCTCCCATGCCATCCACGCAGGGCAGCTTGGCATGGACTGTCGTTATTGCCACAACGGGGTGGAGTCGTCCTGGTTCTCGAATATCCCCGCTGCATCGGTGTGCATGAACTGCCACAACCAGGTGCGCAAAGACGACCCTAAATTAGCTCTGGTGCGGGAAAGTTACGAAACGGGTAAGCCCATCCCTTGGGTGCAGGTGCACAAAGTGCCTGATTACGTCTACTTCAACCATTCGGTTCACGTTAATCGAGGTTTTTCCTGCGTTGAATGCCACGGTCAGATCAATGAAATGGATGAGGTTTACCACGCCAAGCCATTTGGCATGAGTTTTTGTCTCGAATGTCATCGTGAGCCCGAGCAGCGCATTAGGCCTCTCGAAAAAGTCACAGACCTTGATTGGAGTTGGGACGACAACGACGCCACGGTCACCAACATCCTCAGCAGCCTAGGCGTCAACAGTGTTGACGAAGCTCAAGCCAAGATGGTTCACGACTGGCGAGTCGAGTCCCTCATAAATTGTTCTGCCTGTCATCGATGAAAAACGATTCTTCAAACCCCTCCAATCCTTCGGGGCCTGCTTATTGGCGCAGTTTGGATGAGCTGACCGGCTCTCCTGAATTTCAGCAGTGGGCAGAGCGGGAATTTCCCGAAACTGTATTGGATGCCCCAGATGGGAACTCAAGGCGTGATTTCATGAAGATCATGGGGGCCTCCTTCATGCTCGGAGGTATGGGCTTGACGGGTTGTCGTCGCCCTGAAGAGGCCTTGGTGCCGTTCTCCAAAATGCCGCACCACTACACCCACGGCCTACCCCAATATTTTGCCACTTCCATGCCCATACGCAACTCGGCCATTCCATTGCTGGTCAAGTCAAGTGACGGGCGCCCTACCAAAATCGAAGGGAATCCTGACCTCGCCGAAGGTGGGGGAGGCACTGACACCTTTGCCCAGGCATCCTTGCTCAACCTTTACGACCCAGACCGTTCTCGTCATTTCTTGAAATCGGGGCAAAAAACCTCCGCCGGCTCGGCTGAGGCTGCGCTGGCTGATCTTTCCGAGCAATACCAATCCAGTGGTGGTAAGGGCTTGAGCTTTTTGATTCAGCCCTCGAGTTCTCCGAGTCGTCATCGTTTGGAGCGATTGATACGCCAGGCCATGCCTCAGGCTTCCTGGCATGCCTATGAGCCTGTTGATTTCGGTGGTTCCACACGTGGGTATTCTGCTGTGTTTGGCCAGCCTATCAGGCCTCGCCTTCATTTTGATCAAGCGAAAGTCATCTTCTCGCTGGATTGTGATTTTCTTGGTTCTGAGCAGGATTCCTTTGCTCACATCAAGGGTTATGCCAATGGGCGACGCTTGAAGGAGGGTGGTGACCAGCACGCTACCACCAACCGTCTCTATGCCGTGGAGAGCTTGCTTTCCCTGACCGGGTCCAACGCCGACCATCGGTTCAGAGTGACTTCGGCACAGGTTTTTGCCGTGGCTGCCGCCATGATGGATCAGATCCTCCAAGAATCAGGTGAGGCTGAAAACGATGCTGGCAGCCCCATGCCGGCACTGCGGACGGCATTACGAGACAAGGCCAAACAAGTCCCTCAAGTTGAAGGCAAGGCTGACTGGTCGGCCAAGTGGATCTCAGAATCGGTCAAGGACTTGGTTGCTCACAAAGGCCAATGTTTGGTGGTCGCTGGCCAACGTCAGCCAGATGCCGTGCACCAACTGGTTGCTGCCATGAATGCCCTGCTGGGCAATCTTAACAAAACCATTACTTTCCTCCCCAATCAGGAGCCTGCCTACCAGTCTTTGGATGCCCTGAAAACCTCCTGTGATGCCGGTGAAGTAGAAACCTTGGTCATTCTTGATGGCAACCCTGTTTACGATGCACCAGCCGACCTCGACTGGAAGGCAACTCAGGGCAAGGTCAAGCAAGTGATCCGGCTTGGCTATTATGAGGACGAAACGTCGCAAGGGGTTCTGTGGCATCTGCCGATGGCTCATTTCTTGGAATCTTGGGGTGATAACCGATCCGGCGAAGGATCCTGGTTGCCTGTGCAGCCTCTTATCGCACCTCTATTCAACGGCTGGACTGAAACTGAGCTCTTAGCTCGAATCGCGGGTCAGTCTGAGGTGAAGGCCCACGATATTGCTAGGACGACCCTTCGGGCACTGACGGGTCATGACGGATTTGAGGCCCAGTGGAAACAGTGTCTTCACGACGGACACCATGCCGCCCTGAAGGCTAAGCCTGTTTCTGTTGATGCGAATTCGGTTGACTGGTCCAAAATCACTCCTGTGGTTGGGGAAGCAGTCGCCGGAGAAACCGAGACAGCGCTGCCATCCAAAGATGCTCTAGAAGTTGTTTTTTATCGCGATGCCAGCATGGATGATGGTCGTTTCCATAACAATGGCTGGATGCAGGAGTGGCCTGATCCCATTACTAAAATTACCTGGGACAACGTGATCCTCATGAGCCGCCGCACGGCTCAGGAACTTGGTGACCTCAAGAATAACGAGGTTGTGGAAGTCGAGTTGGAGGGTCGTAAGGTGGAGGGCCCGGTTTGGATCCAACCCGGTTTTGCGAATTTTTCACTGGGTATGGCCCTAGGCTATGGTCGAAGTCAGACCGGTCGAGTGGGCAGCCTAGGAAATGGATCGGTAGGTTATAACGCTTACGCCTTGAGGGGCAGCCAGGGAAGAAACTTCGGCTCTGGGGCCAAACTTCGACGTGTGGGCAAAACCCACTCCATTGCCTGCACTCAGGACCACTGGTCCATGGAAGGAAGGGCTATCGTACGTGAGGCCAATCTTGAAAATTATGAGGCTAAACCGGATTTCGCCCAAAACATGGACCTCGAGGCTCATGCCGGGCACATCCCTCACGACGAGAACGGGCAACCTAAGCAAATCTACCAGCATCCCTACCAAGCGAAGCCAGAAACGGCTAGCAAGATCCATCAGTGGGGTATGGCTATTGACCTCAACACTTGTGTGGGGTGTAGCGCCTGCGTGGTTGCCTGCCAGAGTGAGAATAACATTCCCATAGTAGGCAAGGATCAAGTGGCAAACAGCCGTGAAATGCACTGGATGCGTATTGACCGCTACTACAGTGGTGACCCATCCAAGCGGGGCTTGGCCAATAACCTCATCATGGATGAGGAGCAGGCCTATCAAGAATGGATTGACGATGTTCAGGTCGTGAACCAACCCATGCTCTGCCAACATTGTGAGAGCGCACCTTGCGAGAGTGTATGCCCAGTCAATGCGACGGTTCATGATCACGAGGGATTGAACGTGATGGCTTACAACCGCTGTGTAGGGACTCGCTACTGTTCCAACAACTGCGCCTACAAGGTCCGCCGTTTCAATTATTTCGATTACAACAAGCGTCCGATAGACAAGTTAGATAGAGGACCTTGGGCCACTCTCAAGGATGGTTTTATCGAGCGTCCTGAAGATGAGGTCAACCTCGTTGAAATGGCCAAGAACCCAGATGTCACCGTGCGCATGCGAGGGGTGATGGAAAAGTGCACTTTCTGCACGCAGCGTATCGAGGCCGCCAAGATTACTAAAAAGGTAGCGGCGCGTGACTCGGGTGACATTGAGGTGCCCGATGGTACGATCCGCACTGCTTGTCAGCAAGCATGCCCTGCTGGTGCCATTGCCTTTGGCAACGTTCTTGATCCAGAGAGTGAGGTTTCCAAGCTCAAGAACGACCCGCGCAACTACGCGGTGCTAGGTTTTCTGGATACCAAACCCAGATTGACTTACCTGGCAAAGCTTCGCAATCCCAACAAGAACATGCCCGATTATCACGAAATGCCGCTGAGCACTTCTGAATACTCCAAGTCCATGGGTAGTCCATTTGAGGCCCATGGTGCATCACATGGTGATCATGGCCATGACGGGGCCCACGAAGAGGTTCATGCTGGCGAAAACCACTCTGAAGGAGGGCAACACTAATGGCTTCCAACGAACTCAGCTCCTCCGTGAAAATTGCAGCGCCACCAAGGGAATTGGAGCGCGAGCCCCTTGTGCTCAACAACCGTCCCTTGGGATGGAGTTCC
>JALRAZ010000534.1 GCA_023257935.1 Verrucomicrobiota bacterium | reverse complement strand
GCCTTTGGATGCTGAGCTCAGGCAGGTGGATTTGAAAGAGTCACCTCCCCAAAAAGGTTTTTATTTTCGCTCCACGATTGAAGGGATTGGCTCTTCAGCCGCTGTCCTGGAGCGTTTCCAAGTGGTGCTACCCAAACCCACGCTGACCCCCGCTCGGGTGATGCGTCAGGACAAGACGATACGCATTGTCCCCGAGACGGATAAGGGAGCTTCCTATCGCCTGCAATCGAGTCAGGACTTGAACACATGGGTGGACGAAGAAATCAAAGTGGCAGAGGATTTGAAAGAAGGCTTTGAACAGCCTGCTGATCAACCAAGCGTCTTCTTTCGGGTAATCGAGCAATGACTTGCCGCCCTTCATCAATCGACACAAGAGAAATGACCCCAAAAGTCCGCATAGCTATGATGAAAGCATTTTCCATCCTTTCGGCAGCACTTCTATGCATGGGCCTCGCGAGGACCTTGGATCTCCAGGCTGAAACCGAACCGAACAATGGCCTCTGGATGATGAAAGCCTCTCAGGGTGTTCTTGGCAGCAAGGATTCGCCTTACCGGTGGTGGCTGGACGCTCACCTGCGATACTCGGATGATGCCAACGACTTTGAGCAGAGCATTTTCCGACCCGGTTTAGGCTATGCTTTGCCCAAGCATCATGCCCTATGGGCAGGCTACGGTTGGATTGCCAACAGCCCGGAAATGGGAGACACCTTCCATGAACATCGCTTTTGGCAGCAGCACTCGTGGAAAACCAAGGTAGGTTCCTTTGGACTTGCCTCCCGTTCCCGGCTCGAGCAGCGATTTCGTGAAGGGTCTCAGGACGATGCGGGCTGGCGCTTCCGTCAGTTCATTAAGCTGACAAGACCCATTCTAGATGATGGTCCGTTTTATTGGAGTCTTTGGGATGAAGTTTTCTTGAACCTGAATGATACCAATTGGGGCGCAGAAAGTGGCCTGGATCGCAACCGTATTTTCGCAGGGATTGGCTGGCAGCCAAAATCGATTCCCTACCTCAAGGCCGAAGTCGGATACCTCAATCAGCTCATTGATCGACCCACGGGCATCAACCGCATGGATCACCTTCTTTCGCTGAACGTGTTTCTGAACTTCTGAACCTCACTCATGCGCCTGAATTGGGAAGAAACGGTTTTGCTTGCCCTTGGCTGGATCTTCCACCATCCGAATGTCATGCCTTTCTTTAGGTTCCAGCCTTCTCATCAGCAAAGTCGCTGCTTCAAGAGGGGTCCAAGGATGTGGCGAGAGGTCCTTCTCCTTGGATGCCTTGCAGGCTTTTTGAATCTTCAGTCCCTAACCGCTGCCCAAGGGGATGCTGATGTGCCTCAACCTTGTCCGAGTTCAAGGCACACTGAGAAGGTCAAGGCCGTGCGAGAGGGATCCTACGACTTGGTGCTGATTGGAGATTCCATCACCCACTGCCTAGGGGAACTGGATGGCAAATATGCTCCCTTTAAGGCGGTTTGGGATCAGGTTTTCGCTCCCCTCAAGGCCATCAATTTAGGTTTTAATGGTTATCGCACGGAGCAAATCCTGTGGAACTTAGAAAATGGGCAATTAGATTTCCGCGAGTCTCCCAAGGCCTTCATGCTACTCATCGGCACCAACAATACCGATGATCGTCATTTTGCGACCACCCACACCGTGGAAGCAATCTTTCGAGGCACCCAGGCCATTGTGGATCTGATTCTGAAGCGACACCCTGCCAGTCGGGTGCTTGTGATGCGCATCTTCCCCAGAGGAGGGGATGAACAGGAGGGGATCAGCCCTCCCATCTTTCACTCTTCACCCGAGTGCATTCAAACCTGTCAGGAAGCGGGTGCCATGACTC
>JALRAZ010000020.1 GCA_023257935.1 Verrucomicrobiota bacterium | reverse complement strand
TTTCGATGCGCTTGTTGCCGAGGATCGCATCGTGGGCCCTGCAAGCCACCACATTGGCCTCATATCCGTGGAGGTAATTGGCGGCGGGCTTTTTGGAGCTTTCCAGTTCGACTAAGTATTCTCGCAGGGCGTCCTCATCCTCATCACCAAATCCGGCAACGAAATCCTCGACTCCTGACTGGTGCACATAGGCATTGTGCACAAAAGCCTCTAAGGCGTAGTAGAGAGGGGTATCTTTGTAAGGATTGTCCTTGGCGGCGTCTTCGCCCGATCCGGTCACCGTGGTGAGCTTGGTGGCGTTGGCTACCAGGTAGATTCCCACTTCCTTGAAAAAGGTATCTTTCTTGGCGTAGACCTCCCAGCCAAGCATGGGGGCATCGGCTTCCTTGAACATCCAGGCTTGGGATCCGCGCACCATCAAGGCAGCGTCGGTGCCGTAATACATTTCGTAGTCCGTATCGAAGGAATTACACAGTGTGATGTCGAAGCCGGCATGGATGCCCTTGTCGTATTCAAGATTGATCTGAACGGTATCCGGTTCGCTACGGCCATCTTTCCAGAGCACGGTAGAACCGATCCCTGTGATGGCCTTGGGCCGCATTCCTAGGAACCAGTTCTTGGCATCGAGCTGATGGATCCCAATCTCGCCAATCAACCCAGTGGAGAGTTGGCTATCGAGTCTCCAGTTGATTTCCTTTTCCCGTTCATTGGTGGGGGCGGCCCGCTTCCAGCTGGTTTTCTTATGCCACTGCGAGCGAGCTGATACGGTCTGTCCCCAAGCGCCAGTTCGAACATAATCAACTAGGAAGTCGCGCTGAGGATCGCTTCGAAATTGGAGCCCAGCCTGGAAATAGGCTTTGGGCGTGTTTCTGGCCGCAAGCGCAATGTCGCGCGCATCTTCAATACTGCTGGCCAAAGGGGCTTCGCAATACACGTGTTTGCCTGCCTTGAGAGCATCGATGACGATCTGCTTGTGCTGATGGCTTGGGGTGGCAATCACCACAGCCTCGACCTGCTCATCGGCCAATAGATCCTTGTAATTGGCATACTGCTTTGCCTCGGGAGCTGAGCGGCCGGTGCGGCGAAGGAAGGCGCCGTAATAGTCACACAATGCGACAATTGGCGCATTGGGAAGGACAGCAAGGGTGCCGACAATATCGCGCCCGTGATAACCGCAGCCAATCACCCCAAACTTGACGGGTGGGCCGGCATTGCTGGTGGCTTCTTGTGCCGTGACCTGGCTTGGTTTGAGCACGTTGGCTCCACTAGCCATCATGGCCATGGCACTCGCCATGGAGCCTCCCTTGAGGAAATCGCGACGGTTCAAATCGACCTTTTCAGTTTGATCCTTCATAGAAATTGCTTGCTATCAGTTACTTGGATTAAAAACCCCGTTCAGACCCTTCGGAGGCCTGATCGGGGTGTCATTGAACTGGAACCCAATGTGGCCCAGAAAAGCTGATTAATCCAGCACTTTGATGCGAATGTTTCTCAATGCGACCGCTCCGTGGTCTCCTTGAACAAAGAGTGATCCAGGTTGATCGACATTGGCATCCAGTTCACTGCCAGTGGCCCGGTTGACCTCAACGCTGTCATGCACTTTGACGCCATTGAGGGTCACACTTATTCGATTTCCCTTGATGGTGGCCTCAACTTCCTGCCATTCACCAGCCTTGCGTGATGCCATCAGTGAGACGGGCTTGACGCTGTAGATGGCCCCATTGCCACCCATTTCTGGCTTCTTGCCGTAATCATCAAAGATCTGGATTTCATGACGCCCGCGTAGGTAGAAGCCGCTGTTGCTTCCCTTGGGAATCAGATACTCATATCGCACGGTGAAGTTCCAGAATTTCTCTTGAGTCACGATGTCGGTGCCGTGTTCATCCTTACCAATCGTATTGACCATCATGCCATTTTGAACACTCCAGCTGGGGTTACCATCTGGCCGCCGTAGAACCCAACCATCCAAATCGACCCCATTGAACAAGGGCTTGAAGCCTTCCTTAGCCTCAGCTTCGCTGACAGCGTAGGCGTTGGAGATGGGCTTGCCATCGCCTTCGGCCAGCCCCAGAGCCCAGTGAATGCCTCCCAGGATGTGTTGCTGGTAATGATCACTGGTCCAGATATCTTCCCGATGCCCCAGTGAGGTGTAGAAGACCTTGCCGGATCCGTATTCGCTACACCAGGCAATGGGATAGTCGCCGGGTGCCCAGGTGTTCGGGTGCTTGTCCTGGCTGAGCAAGCCGTGGACCCGGTCACGATGAAAATTTTTCAAGATGTAGATTTCGTCATAAACATTGAAGGATTCTCCGTAATGCTGGCAGGCAGGGTGATGGCGATCTTCGACCCGAGCGGTGACCTCCACTTGTGGGCCATGGGTCAGGAACTCTCCCCCAATCATGCCGACAAATTTGGGAAATCCATGGAAGGTGTCCGAGCTGGAATGCATCCCGATGAACGCCTTGCCGCTGTGAAGCCACTCCATGAAGTATTCACGATTGGGAATGGGAAGATCCCCAGTGGTGTTGGCGAAGATGACCCCATCCCATTGCTGCAGGGACTGCGGGTTCATCTTTTCGGCAATTTCTTCATCAGTACGAGCATAGCCGACTTCGAAATGTCCTGAGCGGGCTGCCAAGGATCCCAGCACCGCCTCAGCCGTTGGGATCGAGGACTGTCTAAATCCTTTGGTCACCGTGACCACGAGAAGTTTTTTGGAGGCTGCCTCGACTGGGGCCCCGACGCACAGGCCAGCCAGGGCTAGCCCGGCGGTCCACTGAAAGAATCTGGATGATTTCATGAGCTTTTGATTGGTAGGATGATGGAACCTGATGGCAACCCTATCTTTGGCCAGACCAAGTCCTTGTGGCGACCATGAACGTGGCATCAGGATCTTGTTTGGTTAAATCGCTTCACCCAAACAATCAAGCAAGATCGGCCAGAAGGCCTACCCGTGATAGGGTCCCAAGCCTGGTTCAAGGCGATGTGGGTGGGTCCACCCCGAGCTCGGAGGGTGGGATGGCAGCCTCGGTTGACCCAGTGGATTCAGCCGAGTCGGTCATCCCTGGAAACCAGGGTGGCAGCTCGAATTTACCTTCATCGAGCCATCCTTCCATGCGTTGAAGGGATTGAAAAGGCAGCATGAAATATTGGGGAAGCAAGTAAAGTGGCTGAATGATCGGCTGGCCCAGAGTGCCGCCGACTTCATATTCAAAGAGTTTGGAAACGGGCCACAGGGCCAGACTGAAGAACTTGCCTACCATGGGGGTGTCGCGCAGCAATTCGGCTTCCACCCGGGCATCGAGCTTGCCATCGAAGTCGACATTGCCTGCGTAGGCCAGCCTGGCGCTGCGTTCCTGAATGCTGAGATCCTTGGTTTTGATGACACTGTCTTCAATGGTGAAGCTCCCTTGACCATCAGCCGCTTGGCTGTTGCCCAGGCCAGGAGAGACGGCATTCATCAACCGTGAAAAGACGCCAAATAAAGGCGTGTCCCAGAGACGCCCATTTTTTAGCTCAGCTTCCCCATGTCCCTGCCAGCTTCCCCAGTCGTCGGTGATGGCTGAGGTGATGTGGAGTGATCCTTCCAGAAGACCACTGGCCTCGCGGTTTGGGTCGACGATATCCTTCATGAAGGGCTGCATATCGACATCGGTGATGGCCGCATCGAAGGCTATGCGGGTTGCTGCCTCTGGCTCCAATTGCAGGTGGATCGCCCCCTCAAGCTGCCCATGGTAAAAATCCGACTTCAGGTTGAGAATATGAAAGGCCTGCTGATCCCATTGGATACGACCCTCAATGGAAGGGACGTTGAATTTCCAATAGGAGAAGGGGCCACCTTGGATGTCAAAATTCAGTTGGGTCTCCAGAGGGCGGCCAAAAGGAATCGTACCATCCATGGTCAGGGTAGGCGGTTGGTGGAAACGGTAGGGTTCCAGGATGCGAGCTGTTTTCGGCCCGATGACCCTGGCAATCGCCATGGCGTCTAATCGTCCCACAGCATTGGTCAGGGTCATGGAGCGATCTTGGGTATTGATGAGGATCCCATCAGCCCTGGCTTCACCCTCCTCCCGCACCAGCTTTGGTTCGATGAGATGAAGTAGTCCGTCTGTGTAACTGCCCTGAGTGGTTAAGGTTTCCCAGTTTTCGCCACGGTAGCGGGCCCTCCCGGTTTTTACCGTTGCTTGAGCTCCGATTCGGTTACGATCCCGCCATCGACCCCAGATGCTGCCATCAATCGAGATAGGGTCCTCAAATTCTAGTTCATTCAGGACCTTACTGGCGGTCGGGTGAAGCATGGGTCCCAGCACCGATGGCTGGGCGATACTCTTCACTTGCCAGACATAATCCTGGGTCTTGGCATCGCACCGATAATTCAGTTGAGTCAGCCCTTCTGGGCGATGAACCACCAGATTGGGCAGTTGCCAGATCATCGATTCAAAATGAATTTCCGAGGAGGCACCACTGACAGGCACGCCTCGGAAGGCCGCTTCGTCGACTTCGAATGCAGCATGGATGGCCATGGTTGGCTTGACCTCGCCTCGCCAATCCGGCGCCTGGTCATCCCACTCCGGCAGGGTAGCGCTGGCCTGAGCCTGGATCCGGGGAGGCGACTTCCAGTCATACTGGTCTATCCAATCTCTACCATTCTTGGAAAGGAGGTGACGGATGCG
>JALRAZ010000506.1 GCA_023257935.1 Verrucomicrobiota bacterium | reverse complement strand
CCAAGCCCAAGGCAGCAGCTAAGCCCAAGGCAGCAGCTAAGCCCAAGGCAGCAGCTAAGCCCAAGGCAGCGGCTAAGCCCAAGGCAGCGGCCAAACAACCTGTGGCCACAGCCACCACCGCCGCCATCTTGGGTATCCCCTTGCCTCCCTCCAATTCAGGAGCCAAGACATCACGCAAATCAAACTCTAAGACCGAAGTCTGGAGTCGTGCTGCGGTCAAGCCGCAGTGGTCCAAGTATTACAAGACACTCTTGGAATTGCACGAGCGGTTGATGGCTCAGATGGATGGCCTCGCCAAGGAATCTGCTGAGGAAATGCAGAGTTACAGCTTGCACATGGCCGACTCCGGCACCGATAACTTTGACAGAGACTTTGCCTTGAGCCTCCTCTCCTCTGACCAGGATGCTGTCTATGAGATTGAGGAAGCTCTCAGACGTATTGAAAAAAACACCTATGGGGTTTGTGAGTTAACCAGCAAGCCCATTCCCAAGGCTAGGCTAGAGGCTATCCCTTGGACCCGATTCACCGTCGAAGCACAAATGCAGATGGAGAAAGATGGGACCTCGCGACAGCGTCGTCTTGGCACCCTTGGGTCGGTAGACAGTTCTGGTTCATCGGGATTGGATGCCTCCGATGATGACGATACCTCAGCCAAAGCCCAACGAGATAAGGATTAAACGAATATGCCACGCGAAATTGTGACCATTGAATGCACTGAAGCGCGCAAGGAAGGTAAGCCACCCTCGCGCTACATGACCACACGAAACAAGAAGTTGCAGACCGAAAAGGTTGAGAAGAAGAAATACAATCCCTTCCTTCGACGTCACACCCTCCATCGAGAAATCAAGTAGACCAAGAGTCTCAAATCTTTAGCTTATGCCACGCAAGAACAATAAAGACAAAGGGCGCCGTTCAGAGCCTGGGCGCTATCCAGCAAGGACGCCTAGACCCAAGCCGGTCGTGGATTTCACCATCGATCAGCTTCACGCCTGCAATGTGGATTTGCTGCGCCGTTATGTGACCGAGCAGGGCAAGATACTCCCCCGTAAATACACGGGACTTCCTGCTCCTTTCCAGCGGCGCTTAAGTCGCTCGATCAAACAAGCTCGCCAGATGCTTTTGATGAAATAATCAATGCTCTTTGCTGGTTTTAAACCACTTTAAAGCAAACGCCTCGGTTCTTGAAACCGTGGCGTTTTTTTTGCTTTCTTCGGACTCCTTTTTGAGTGGGATAGGGGCAGATTGGTAATGATCAGTCTGATTGGCTCAGTCGTTGAACGGGTTTCTCAAATAGCATTTGATGGGCCTCTTGAAGGATGCCGGGAATACGTTCCTTGAAAGGACTTGATTCGATCAGTGGAAGCCATTTCGCAGTCTCTTGGGGGAGGTGCGAGACATTTTGTCCTGGAAACCAGTGTTCGGCATTGCCGAGCAGGTTGTAGCGCATCTTTCCCCATCCTACGATGTCCAGTGACTTCGCGTAAGTCCACAGACGCAGGATTTCAACAAGGTTGACCTCGTTGGGCATGTGCACATATTCGGGTAACCCTTGGCTCCACTGCTGGCACCATGAATCACCGAGCACGCGGTTCATCTCTTCCCTGAGGGCTTTTTCGATGGGAGCCATGGTTTTCTCTGCCTCTTGGTAATGCTCTAGTGAGCGCACATGCTCGTCGAAATCGCTTGGGCAGGCGGCTCCCACACTTAGAGTGTGGACCTCGGGTCTAGCCAGGCAGTAAAGATTATTGAAAGCCATTGGGCTGAGCGGCTGACACAAATCCACGAGTTTTGGAGGCGGTGAATAGAGCATGCCTCCTTTATCGTTGGGGCTGATGATAAATACACCCATGTCGCGTTGGGTGGCCGCTTTCACTGCTGGCCAGTTCAAATCGTTCACGAAATACCAGTGAAGATTCACATATTCGAAGGCATCCGAATGGATCGCCTCCAGAATGATGTCAGGCGTGGCGTGGGTGGAAAAACCAATATGGTTGGCACGGCCCTGCTTCTTGAGCTCCAGAGCGGCTTCCAGACACCCCCCTTTTCTCAGGGACCAATCAAGCAACTCTTTATTGTTGATACCGTGTATGGAAAGTAAATCAACATGGTCAAGGCCCAGATAATCCATCGATGTATCGAAGGTCTCGAAGAACTCCTTCTGGGTGGCAAATGGGGCCACTTTGGTCTGAACCAGCATTTTTTCTCGCGGCAGTTTTGGGAGTAACCAACCAAGCTGCATTTCCGAAGTGCCGTATCCCCTTGCAGTTTCGATATGGTTGATCCCCAGTTCCAAGGCTCTGAGAATGGTGGCCTCAAGATTCTCCTGATTTTTTCGAGGGATATCAGCTGGGGCGACGTCCTGCCATTTGTGCTGGTAGCGCATCCCACCACAGGTGAAGACAGGCATCTGCAACTCGGTCTTGCCAAAACGACGATAATACATGAAATGGTTATGCCACCGGCTCGTGGCAATGGCAATCAAATGGCTCATGAACCATCTTCCGGCTGGAGCAAGGGAAGGATGAAAAGGTTGTGAGATAAAAAGTTTACCTAAGGACAGTCCTTGTCCCACCCCTTTTGCGAAGATGTTGCCATGTTCGACAATTTGAATCATCCTCCAGCAGCTCGCGGCCAAGGGCCGACTTTTCGGAAAGCACTTGTTAATCGGCAATGGCAGAAACTATTTCGTGATATCCACGCCCTGCCAGATAACCAAGGCGAACTCGGTTTTCAGGACAATCCCTTGATCGACTTTGTCTTCGGCCATCAGCGGCTTGATCGATACCTGGACTGCCTCCGTGAGAAGGGAGTCTCGCGCTAAAAAGATCCACAAGCATTGAGTGGTGGGTGGAAAATGCCATTCGATCCTTGAATCCATTCAAGAGTTGGATTAACTAACTCTAACGATGAGCAAGTTTTGGCTTCCAACTTTTGTGTTCCTTGTGATCAGTGCCATTTTCACGTGGACGGTTTTCATGACTGCGCGCTCCGAGGCTTCCGGTGGGCCTCGTCTCTGGCCTGTGTTACTCTTTGTGGCCATTTACCTTTGCGGTTTCGTCAAATGGGGCTGCAATGTGGATTCTGAACATTGATCCATTCACCTGAGCTCGAGGCTTTGCCTTGCTCCCATGGGTCACCGTCTCAGTGACGGTTGAGTCCGCCATTGTGGTTGAGATGGCTTTTTTTAGGCCCCAAACTCCATTGGAAGGCTTTGGTGCCAACCTTCAGCGGCCACTCAACGCCTCGATGAGCGTCACTTACCTTGCTTACTTGCCTTCATTATTTCACTCCACCTGTTGATCTGCTGCGCTTTGAGGCAAGAACCTGGCTGGCAGCATGCCTTTTGTTTTGCGTCCTGAAGCTTTCTTTAGGCTGGAATGATCCGCTCCGTCTGAGCAGGATAGCTTCCATGTCCTCCTCCATGCCGGTCGCTTCCAAGGTTTTACCGATCTTGCTCTTACTTTTGCTTGTCCAGGTGGGGCATGGCCTGCTCCATGGAGCTGTCACACAATCTCTAACCTACCTTTCTGGCGATGCCGAAATGGAGGGTTTTGTGGCTTCACCACCTTTGGAGGAAGGTGAGTTCCGACCAGGCGTTCTGTTGATTCATGACTGGACGGGGCTGCAGGACTACGCTCGCGAGAGGGCGGTTCAGATTGCCGATGAGCTTGGCTTTGTATGTTTCGCGGCCGATGTTTATGGCAAAGGAGTGAGGCCAGCTAACCCACAGGAGTGCGGTGTTCAGGCTGGGCTTTATCGAGGGAATCGGTCGCTCTTTCGTCAGCGACTAAAAGACGCCTTGGAGCAACTCAAAGCAATCCCCGGCTGCCACCCAAATCAATTGGCTGCGATAGGGTATTGCTTCGGTGGCACTGGCGTGATCGAACTGGCGCGCAGTGGCGCTGATCTGCAAGGCGTGGTTTCCTTTCATGGGGGTCTGGATTCTCCCACGCCCGAAGATGGGGCGCACATTCAGTGCAAGGTTTTGGTGCTTCATGGAGCCGATGATCCGTTCGTGCCAGGGGAGCAGCTTGATGCCTTTGTGGCTGAGATGACCCAGTGGAAGGTGGATTGGCAGATGGTTCAGTATGGTGGGGCAGTCCATTCCTTTACCAAAAAGGAGGCTGGTAGCAATCCCGCAAGCGGCTCGGCCTACCATCCGGAAGCCGATCGGCGTAGCTGGGCTCACATGAAGGGTTTCTTCGATGAGCTTTTTCCACGCGCTTCAGGGGGGTGGGTATCCCTTTTTGATGATCAATCCCTAACGGGCTGGGTTCAGCATAATGGCACGGCGACCTATCGCGTCGAGGATGGCTGCATCGTGGGGAAAACTTCTGAGGGGAGCCCCAATTCCTTCCTGTGCACCAATCGCGATTACCAGGATTTTGAGTTGGAATACGCAGTCAAGGTGGACGTAGAACTCAATTCGGGGGTTCAGATCCGCTCTCGGAGTCTCGATGCCTTCAAGAACGGGCGCGTTCATGGCCCTCAGGTAGAAATTGCTAGTAATGGCAATGCCGGTTGGCTCTATGGGGAAGCCCTTGAGACTGGATGGCTGACTCAGGAAAGGACCGATGAGGTAGCCCGGGCAGCCTTCCGCCCGGGAGAGTGGAACCACTTTCGCATCAAGGCGCAGGGCTACCGCTTGCGAACCTGGGTCAATGGTATTCCCGTTGCCGATTACACAGGGGATGCGCAAAGTTTCAAACAGGGATTCATCGGCTTGCAGGTACACGGCATCCAGCCGGGCCAGGGCCCCTATGAAGTGCGATGGAAAGACCTATACTTGCGTCAGCTGGAGCCCTTGATGGGATCCGATCTGTCTGATTGACCTTTCTGCCTGTTGGAGCCACCTCAGGATTTTAACGAACTTTTTTTGTCATCAAACATCAAACCCAAACCCAAATACGATCATGCAAAAAATAGCCTGTTTTCATCT
>JALRAZ010000493.1 GCA_023257935.1 Verrucomicrobiota bacterium | reverse complement strand
AGGGTGGACTTGCCTACATTGGGTAGGCCGACGATACCGGCTCTTAGCATAATGGTTATGGGCTGCCAGTCCGTGAATCATGGCCTCGGCAGTCATGCTTGTTGATCTAGCATCCCCTGAGCGACTCGACAAGATGTGATTGCTTGATGCCGACGATTAAACCACCAGCCAATGTCTGATAGGATGGCTTGGGGGCTGCTTTCGCTGTATTCAGGTTTGAGGGAGCATTCTTGCTACCCTCTGAGCTTGAAGCAGTCAATTTACAGGACAAACGATTCGCGTGTTTGTGGCAGTCAGGCAATTTAGCCTACTTTTAGGAAAGCCCCAGAGTCTGGAATCGATTCAGATCAGCACCACCTTTGGCCGAGCCAAAAAATAATTGTTTTAATTTCGCAAGAAATGTAAAATTTTATCGTTATGTCTCGTTCTAATCCGTTTGCTCGCCAATGGCCTTCTTTCGGTCCCGCAACTTTTATTGCAGCTCTTCAATGCCTATGCGTCGCATTGTGCCTCAAACCCACTGCCTCTGAAGCGCCATCGGATCCCAACCTGATTGCTGAAGCTGGCGCTGATCAAACTGCTGTGGAGGGCGGATACGTCAGAATCAAGGGCACCAACATCGGGACCAATGGTCTGCAAGCCCAAGACACTTTCCAGTGGGTTCAGCTTCAAGGTCCGAATGTGACTCCTGACCAGAATGGAGGTTTTGATTTTGCCATGTTCAATTTTGAGGCCCCAGAAGTGGATGTGGTGACAGAACTAGAATTTAGCCTGACGCTGACCAATGGGCAGTCCCAATCGGTTGACACAGTCAGTGTCGTAGTCTACCCGATTCCTGATTTGATGGTAGACGGGGTGGAGTTTGATATCGATGGGGTCCAATTGACGGATCATCTAAATGCTGGCGAGAGCTTCTTCATGGACGTGCACCCCTCTAATGATGCTTTGAGTCGTCCGGTTTTTGAGTTTTCAGTGTCTCCAACGCAAATGAAGGACGAGGCCTTCTTCAACAATGGAAATGTCCCCAGTGCCAGCGTGGCAGGAGCCTTTGCAGGCGATTGGATCCTGCATCAGGGTGCCTACCTCCAGTTCCACTATGCTGATGTCACCATTCGACCCAATTTGAACTACCTTGGCGCCTACCCCAATGGGGTGTCTTTCCTGATCTGGGATCGCAAGGGTTGGTCTGATGGTGAGGATGAGCACCCGATTGTTTTCGGTGTGAACGGGGAAATCGCTGAGGTAGCCACTCTCGGAGATCTCGAGGGTCTGTTGCTGGGTGGTACCCGGGTATCGATTGTCGGAGCTGAGGATTATGAAGAGGGAAGGTCCCTGGGTTTGGTGTCGGTGGTGGGCGCCCCCATTGAGCAGTTTGTGATCGGTGCCTTGACGAGCGTGGATGTGGATCACATCTATCCTGCCGCGCCAGCCTGGGCGCAGGCAGGGCTGATCGCGGATGCAGGACTTCCGCAGGATGTTTACTCAGGTGGAGAGGGGGAACTCAACGGGAGTCGCTCCACTCACGCTGCCGATGGTTCCATCACGTATCTCTGGACGCAAACCGGTGGTCCGAATGTCACCCTGAGTGGTGGGGACACCTTGCACCCCACCTTCACGGCCCCTCAGGTCGAAGCGGCAACCTTCCTCACGTTTGAGCTGGAAGTTTCCGATGGTACCCTGAGTGTTCATGACGAGGCTGAAATCAGAGTCATTCCTGCGATCACTATCGCGGATGCTGGGCTGGATCAAACGGCACTGGCAGGCAGCCTTGTTCAACTGATGGGTCAAAACGAAGGTCCTGGGGTCGAGGGATCGTTCAATGCCTACTCATGGACCCAGAGGAGTGGGCCGGCTATCGTGGTTGATGGAGGGGGTGTCATGACTAATCAGGCAATCAGTTTCTATGCCCCGGATGTCGACCAAATCACCCGACTGATTTTTGATTTGGATGTGACCAACGGGGGAATCACCGACACGGATTCAGTCATTGTCACCGTTTACCCACTCGAGGACTTGGGTGTCGCATGCGTTGATTTCGACATGGGAGGGGCTTTTATTAGTGAATCATACGAAGCTGGTGATGCGTTCATACAAGATGTTCATCCGAGTAATGCGGCACTCAGTCAGCCTCTGTTCGAATTCAGTGTGGAGCGCTCGCGCATGTATGACGCAGCCTTCTTTGCGGATCATGATGCCTACGCTTACATATCCCCTGGCTATGCCGAGAATGCCGTCCATGCTGCCAAATATCTCTACTGGCAGTATGCCGATGTGGTCGTGCGACCCAACCCAGATGTGTTTCAGGTCAACCCCAACGCCATTTCCTTCCTGATACGCGACACTGATTACGAGCAAGACGAAGATTTCGTTTTTGGAGTCAATGGGGAACATGTGGTGGTGTCTGAACTGCTTGATTTGAATCAACTCCGGCTGGGTGGCACTCGTATCACCGTGATTGGTGGAGGCACGCCTGGAGCTGTTAGCATGATCAGCCTTTCAGGCTCTGAAATTGAGCAGTTTGTCATTGGTGGAGGGCAGAGACTTCACTTGGACCACATCTGTCCAGCGGTGCCCAATTGGGGGCAAGCCGGGCTCATGGCTGATGCTGGATTGAATCGGGAGGTGGTAACCGGTTCTCAGGTCCGCCTCAATGGCACCCGTTCCAGCCACAGTGACGATGGTTCCATCACCTATGCCTGGGCGCAGGTCAGCGGACCGGTTGTGGTGCTTGAAGGGATTGATGGACTCGAGCCGACTTTCACCGCGCCTCAAGTGAACGAAGAGACGACCTTGGCATTCGAGCTGACCGTCTCCGATGCCAACGACTCAGAAGTGGACATCGTGGAAATCAGCGTCGTCACGCTGGATTGCGAAATTGCCGGCATGATGGGCATCGGTTTTGATCAGGGTCCTGATCAGGGGGGGAGCCCCGATCCATTCCAGGCTCCAAGTAATTACGGAGATGGTGGGACATGGGCACCTGGTTACGTGCGAGACAAGTATACGATGCATTTGATGGGCCATCTGTTCAGTGAGCATTTTGGGGATGGTTATCCTGAATTAGATCTTCCTGCTCTTGGTTTTGATATCATCACTTTCGAGCCTGAGCATGGCTGGGCTACCCAGGTAGGTGATGGGGACCGCATGGCGGGCCTGGATGCACCTTACCCGGGGAGTGCTCGTACTACCGCAGCTTTCGATCTGAGCGGCAGTTATGCCGACGGAGATGCCAGCGGCAAGGTAAGCTACTCAAGCCCTGGTAATACGGTCACCTTCGAATACATCAACGTAGGTGATTCGACGGTCGGCGGTGACATGGGGCAGGGCGTGGCCAACAGCACCACTCGGGGAGTCAACATGACCCCGGGGGGAAGTCATTTTCTTGAAATACCTGTGAGTGAATCTCTGGACGGAGGCATGGTGATCACCTTTGCCAACCCAGTACCTGCTTTAGGCTTCTACCTCATGGGACAGGAAATGGGCAAGCGACCCATTCGCATGTTGCTGGGATTGGCCAACGGGGCCATGGTCGATCAATCAGACCAGCTCATGGAGAGGGGTATCGAGGGAGATGGTGGGGTTGGTCTTGTGGCCATGCGCGTCGCTTCCAGTGATCCAGGATGCTACATTCGCAGCGTTCACTTAATTCAGGATCTTGGTGATGATTCGCTCCCTCGCGATATCTTTGCGATTGATGATCTGATCTACGCCAGTGATGCACTCAACCCAACTGTGCTGGCTAGTTTTGAAGTCATCGCGGATGCTGGCGAAGATCAGGTCAAGGTTCCCGGTGATGAGGTCACAATCAGTGGGCAAGATTCCTCTGGGTTTTCAGACATGCTCGAATTTGATTGGGAACAGACTGCTGGCCCCGCCATTGATACTTTCGAATCTGGAGATAGCTGGTCTGAAACACTTTCTTTCCTGGCTCCAGAGGTCCAACAGGTGGAAGTGATCGAGTTCACCCTGACTGTCTCGATTGGCAGTTTTTCGTCGACGGACGTGGTGGAGATTACCGTGCGCCCAGCCCAGGTTGATGGGGCTGTGGTGGCCGAAGCAGGGCCGAATCAAACAGCTCTGGAAGGGAGTTATGTTCAGCTTGGAGGGGCTAACCTTGGTGCTGGCATTGAGGGCTCTTTTGATCAGTTTCAATGGGAGCAGACAAGCGGACCCAACATCACCGTGGATGGTGGTGGTGTGATGAGTAATCAATTCATCAGTTTTTATGCCCCGGAAGTGGATGTCGTCACGGATTTGGAGTTTGACTTGGAAGTCACTAACGCGGGGGTTAGCGATACCGCTCATGTGGTGGTGAGCGTTTACCCGCTCCTTGAAACCGACATGCATTGTGTGGGATTTGATATGGGCGCTTTCCGTCAAAGCGAGACTTACCTTCCAGGGCAAAGCTTCATTCATGACATCCATCGCTTTGATGACTCATTGAGTCGTCCCCAGTATGAATTCACGGTCAGGGAATCCATCCTCTACGATCAAGCGTTCTTTAATGGTGGAAACAGCGCCGCCGCCTTTATTTCACCAGGTTATGACCACGACGCAGTTCACCAAGGCAAATTCCTGTATTGGCAATTTGCTGATATCATCATTCGACCTAATCTTGAATGGTGGGGCTCTGGTCTGAGCACCATCACTTTCCTGATACGCGATAACGATTTTAATCATGAGGAGGACTTTGTTTTTGGAGTCAATGGAGAAACGGTTGTTCTTTCTGAGCTTTGGCAGCTCGATGAGCTGCGCCTTGGCGGAACGCGGGTTACCATCATTGGTGGTGGCACCCTAGGCGGGGTCAGTCAAGTTGCCATCCATGGTTCACAGATTGAAGAATTGGTCATTGGCGGTGGGACAAAGTTGGCGATCGATCGTATTTGCCCCAGTGTGCCAGAGAATGCATTGGCAGAGTTGCTAGCTGATGCCGGATTGCCTCAAGAGGTGGTCAGCGGGGCTTCGGTTCAACTGAGTGGCAATTCCTACCAATTGGATGCCGCCACCTCCCTCGCTTACGGCTGGACTCAGGAGGATGGGCCGAATGTGACCTTGGCCGGAGCCAATGGCCTCACCCCGACTTTCACCGCGCCAACCGTTAACGAGCCGACCGTGCTTGAGTTCAAGCTTACGGTGACCGGCAACGGGGAGAGCGTCTTTGACCTGGTTCAGGTCAAAGTGTTCCCCGGGTCGGTTATTGCTGATGCGGGCGGTGACCAAACCGTGGATGCCGGCGACTCCGTGGTGATGGATGGAGGCCAATCGCAGTCCTTTGGCGGGGCGTTAGCCTACCAATGGACCCAGATTTCAGGCACAGATATCGTGATACCACAGGATGCAGGGGCTCAATGGTCCTTCTTGGCACCGTCAGTCACGGTCGCAGAGGACTTGGTCTTTGAGCTTGAGGTGAGCTCGGGCGACGTGGCGGATACTGACACGATCACTATCACCGTGGAACCGATTGAGCGGGTGGTATCGGATTGTGATTATGCTTATTTGCCAAGTTCCATGTTCACCCAAGGTCCACCACAAGGTGGTAATCCTAATCCATTCAACGCCCCTGCATATGAAGGCGCTTCAGCGGGTGAGACCTGGGATCCAAGCTATGCACGAGTTAAGTTCGATTTCGACTTCCTAGATTACATGATGGGTGATTCCATGATGGATCCTGATGGCAACTCCCTCCCTGCTCTGGATTATGACATCGTCACCTTTGAGCCTTCTAATGGCTGGGCAACGGTCGATGGGGATGATGACCGCATGGCGGGGACAGGAGCCCCTTACCCTGGCGGGGAGTACACTTCAGCTGCGGCCGACTTGTCCGGTTCCTACGCCAGTGGCGATGCCAATGGCAAGGTGGTTTACTTTACCGATGACAATTCAGTCACTTTTGAGTTTGTCAATCTTGGGCCATCGCGAGTAGGAGGTGACATGTCCGATGCTGATACCGACCGAGGTGTTAACATGACTCCTGGTGGCTACCATTTTCTGGAAATTCCGGTAAGCGAAACTCAGGATGGGGGCCTCAACATCATTTTTGATGAGCCCGTCCCGGCTGCTGGCCTCTACGTTATGGGCATGGAGGAAGGCAAGCGTGAATTGATCATCAGCCTTGAACTGGCTAATGGAGATGTCATCAACGGGCATGAAACCGATGAATGGGGTTTTTCAATGACGAGCCCCGCGACCTTCCGTGGTCCTCTGGACGTAGGGGGGGTGGGGGTGCTTGCATGGCGATCCCTATCTCAGGATCCCGATTGCTACATTAAAATGATTTCACTCATCGAACCCTTCAGCGAGGGTGATGGGCCTGAGTTGCGGGACATCTTTTCCATTGATGACCTGGCTTTTGCCAGTGAATCCCCCAACCCCACCATTGATACGGGTGATGGAGGCAACGGCAATAACGGTGGGAACACAGGCGGTGACTCTGTTACCGATTCGCAGGATTGTGCGGATGCTCCATTAGTGGCGGAGGTCTCCTTTGATGCTGACACTGCTGGCAGTGAATCCATCCATCCTGACCTGGTTCACTCCACAATTTCTGACTGGACGGTGGTTGAATCGGGTGGGGTGAAGTATTACCAGAGCAATGGGAACCAGACCAACCTCAAGGTGGATTTTCCCACTGCAATCACCCTTGCCGATGGAGAATCACTGAGGGTGAAAGTGGATTATCAATATACCTCTCCCCCAGATGATCCCGGGATGCAGCTGTTTAATTTCCTTCGTTTCGGTGCCTATCATGATCAGGGCACAAGCGATACGGGCGACGATGTGGGCTATTTGGCTGATGTGAGTTACTGGCAGCAGAATACCAGTTCTTCGGCAACCAAGACGGGTGATTATGCGATTCGCAAGGAGATCAATCTGTATCCAGATTTTGACATGGGTCCATTGTTGGATAACCGTTCGGCAACCGACTACCGGCCACCCCTGTTACCTGAAACGGGCGACATCGTCACGATGAAAGATTTCGATGGCATGACTGCCACATGGCCCAAATTGGCCGATGATGGCACCAGCGACGAACATGCTGCCGTATTATGTTTGGTCAATGTGGATGGTACACTGGAGGCCAGACTTTTCCACGGTTTCCCTGAAACTTACATTGGTTCGGCTGTGGAAGTAGGCACGGGCGTTCAACTGACTTTCAACACGATTTATCTCGAAAGTCCATCGGACAATAACGGGTTCAGGGTGCGAAGGATCGCCGCCCAGCATGTGCCCGATTCGTTTGTGTGCTGTGAACCCCAAATTGATATCCCAGAAACCCAGAGTGATTGTGAATTCATGGTCCATTCCGAACATGTGGATGGCCCCACTAATGGCGGAGAGCCAGATCCGCTGGATGCATCCCTCGGATGGGGATATGCCGCAGCCAAATCTGAACAAGGCACGTTCCTGAATCACTTGGCTGCTTTGGGTCTGACCTACGATGTCATTACCTTTGAGGCTGCCAATGGCTGGTCGCCAATCAATGGTCAGGGAGATCAGTTTGCTGGTACTGATTTTTCTAGTGCCACAGCCTACCACCAGGCTGGTAGCAGCACCTCCGATGCATACGCTCGAGCGGGCGTCATGTCCAATGGTACGGCCGAGGGTTCGGTGGATTATTACGGTCCGGGTAATCTGGTCCGTTTCAATCTTTGGAATAACGGCCATGTCGTGGAACCCCCCGATGAGCCAGGTATTGGTGACATGGATGGGTCCAATGATACGGATCGGGGTATCAACACCACCCCAGGTGGATACCATTTCCTGGAAGTCCTTCCGAGTGAACGCAACGAGGGTGGTGTTTCAGTTGGGTTCGATTTCCCTGTGGCTGGGGTCGGTTTTTATGTCATGGGTCTGGAGCTAGAGAAGCGAGATGTTCAATTCATCATTCACTTGGCCAATGGTAGTTACGTCGATGGATCCAGTGAGTTGATCAAGGGACCCAGGAACGATGGTGGGGTCCAATTTCTTGGTTATCACGTGACGGATTTGTCGGACAAGGGATGTTACATCAAAGGCTTTGATTTATTTGAGCCATACAATGCCGAGCCTGCATCCAAACGAGATATCTACGCCTTGGATGATATCATCTACACCCTGGGGCAGGATAGCAGCGGGGATTGCGTTGAGTTTGAAGACTTGATTCTGAGTGACACCTACGAGGTTGGAGATACTTTCAACGTGGCCAACGCAGACAATTCCCTGAGCTTTGAAGTGCATGCCAAGGATTTCACCTATGCCGATGGCAGCACGACAGCCGATGGCATCGCCAAGGTAGAGGACGGTGGTCTGGCAGGTCACAATGGTCTCGAATTGAGCCTCGACAACATCCTTCTGGAATTTGTTCCCACCTCGCACACCCCGATGGGGCTGAGCCTGCTCTTCGGTGAATATGGGGGCAATGTGAACCTCTCCATCAATGGGACTCTCAAAAAGGCAGCCAACTTTTCAGACCTGGACGGTCAGGTCATAGGCGGGGTGCACGTCATGGTCCCGTGGGGTGGTCATGGTAATGACAATGGAGAATTGATCCTTGGTGGCGCTCCTATCTATAGCTTTTCCATCGGTGGCCAGGAACTTTGGATTGACCATCTTTGTGAAATGATCGAGGCCCCAGATGGCATCAATGAGGATGCAGCCCAATGCTATGACTTCAACAACCTTGCTTCAGTGTTGCACCCCATAGGGGACATTTTCAGCGATCAGGAGGACAACCCAAGTTTCCAATTCGAAGTGGTGGGGTATGAAGATCAAACCAGCTACACCAACACCGCCGGTAATGCCTTTATCGTAGGTGGTGCGAGTAATGATGTGGCCGATGGCAAGGCAGTCCAGTTGAACAGTGCTGGTATCCGAATAATGCCTCAAGTCAGCGGATCCAGACCGCAGTTGCCCAACGGTATTTCCTTCCTTTACAGGGATGATCTGGTGGCAGCTAGCCCAGGGAAGGTAAAAGACGCTTACCTTGCCATCAATGGTGATGGATTACTCCTTGAGAGCTTTTCAGACTTCAACGGAGTGCAACTGGGTGGCGCCAGTATAGAAGTGATTCCTGGAGATGCCAACCACCCTGCAGGTGAAGTCCTGATCTATGGTGTTGGCTTGGCTGAGGTCACGGTGGCCAGCTGGCACATGGAGTTGGATCATCTATGCACGGTGATCAAAACCGGAGGTATCTACATTCCTTCTGACAACTTCACAACGGTAGATTTCGAACTGCTCGAGAACAAGCTCTACAGTCAAGGGCAGGGGTTCACCGCAGATGGTTCCGACCCGCTTTTCAAGTTCAAGGTCGTTACCTTCAAAGATGCGAAGGACTATGAAAACCCACTTGGAAACGTCTACATTGTTCCGGGACAGGCCAATCAAGCTGATCAGGGCAATGCACTGGAAATCAATGCTGCAGGTTTAGCTATCAAGCCAGTGCTAACAACCTCTCGCCCCAATCCGCCGCTGGGAATCTTCCTGCATTACAGGGATGATATCGTCCCTGATACGGCCGCCTACCCCAACGATGTGTATCTCTCGGTCAATGGCGAGGGAATACTGGGCAAGGACTTGGTTGATTTCAACGGAGCTCAGCTAGGAGGGGCTATGATTCATGTCAAGGAACCCGACGCTAGCGATTCGGTTGGACGCCTTGAAATTACGGGCAAGCCTCTTGAGGAGTTGGTGATTGCTGGCTTCCATCTGCAGGTGGATCACTTTGGAATCCTGGAAACCTTGGGTGGGGATTCGTCTGGAACCAATCCAGGAGGCGACGGTCAGCTTGGTACGGCAAATCCGACTTGTATCGAATTCGAAACCCTGAATCTTGGCTCATCCTACTTTGTCGGTGATGCCTTCCAGGAGGGTTATCAGGCCAATGGTCAGCCAATCATGGACTTTGTTGTGGGCCCATTCACAGACTCTCAAGGCCAAACTATCAGCAAGGGTCAAGTGGATGTGGAAACTGGCAACATCCCAGCTCATGGCAATGAGTTGAGTGTCATGGATGCCACCCTGACCATGAAACCCATCATACCCGTTGGTGGGAGTGCTCCCACCATCATAGGGATGATCGCCAAGGAAAAGGGTGAGAAAATTGAAATCAGCATCAATGGTTCAGCCCCTATCGCAGCGGCAGATCTGATCGATTTGAATGGAACCCATCTCAGTGGGGTGACCATTAAGATTTTCCCTGTTCCCCAAACGGGCAGCGGGAATGTTCCTGGGCATGATGGGGTTGCTACCGGATTGGTGCTGGAAGGCAAGATCACCAGCCTTTCGTTGGGTGCGGTGATCCTTGATCTGGATCAGATCTGTCCAGGCTATGCTAAGGACAGTAACATCCAGCCGGATGCTTCTTTCAAGGCTTGCGTCGAATTTGAGTCCTTGGCCCTGGGTGACACCTATGCCATCCATTCCAACTTCACCGCGGATGACCCTTATGCGAGCATCGATTTCCAGGTGGTGCCCTTTACCAATTCAGCTGGCGAAGAGGTGAGCGATGGGGGCCTGACTGTGGTCACAGAAGAGATCGTTCACCTTGGCAACGAAATCTACCTCAAGCAGGCAGGTGTGTTGATGACACCCTTGGTCGTGGCCGGCAGTGCCACACCGACCTCCATGTCCATCGTGGCACGGGAGGACGGAGAAAATGTCAGCATCAGCGTTAATGGCGTTGCAGCCATGGTCGGGTCGGACTTTAGTGATTTGGATGGTCAGACCATAGGTGGTGTGACCTTCAAGGTGTATGATATTGTGCAAACTCCTTCTGGGTCCACGGCCGGTGATGATGACGTGCCGACGGGTCTTCGATTTGAGGCTGATAGCGAGGGGATCAAATCAGTCGAAATTGGCGGCAGTTCGGTCTACTTGGATCACATCTGCATGCAGTATGATACGATGGCAACCGGCGGCGAAACCGAGCCTGGTAAAATTTCAGAGACTGACAAATACGGTGGCGACCAGCTGGTCTCGGATGCCGCAGCGATCTATCCAGTGGATGTGACGGGGATGGCTGGGGAAGAAATCTGGGTGCCTTTCAAGGTCAAGCATTTCGACGAAATTGGAGGCATTCAGCTGGCAGTCAACTGGGATAGCTCTGTGCTTGAGTTGGCTACTTTTTCCTCTAATGGAACCACCTTACCCAAGGCGACTAGCTTCAAGGTGAGCGATGGGAATGGCGGGGAAACTAGTTTAATCTCCATTGACAATTTTCAAATCTCCGAGGCTGGCGACAAGCTCCAGCTACTCTGGTCAGATAAACAAGCAATCGGGGTGACGATCGATGATGATGAAATCCTTTTCAGCCTGATGTTCAAAATTGTGGGTTCACCAGGCAGTCAGGGGATGGTTGGTATCGGGACATCGACTGCGGAAATACCGCCTTACAAGCTGGTGCCTATCAGTGGAGCGGAAATCAAGGAGACTACCCAAGCGGCCATGGTGACAGTCGGCAACGAATTGACTGTTGGCGGTACTATCCTGCTAGCAGGAGATGCCACCAAGCCCATGAGTGGGGTCAAGGTGGTCATGGAGCAGAGTGGCTCACAAGTGGATACATTGAGTGATGACCTGGGTCAGTATGAATTCGCCCTGACTCCGGACGGCGGGAATGTCTATCTGAGCGCAGATCGGGACAACGCCAACCTGGGAGTGGACGTGGGGGACATCCTGGTGTTGCGCAAACACATCCTCAACCGAGAACTCCTGACCTCGCCCATTGCTCTGATCGCTTCCGATCCCAATCGGGACGGTTCGACTGACGTGGCAGATATTGTGGAGATGCGCAAGGTGATCTTGCGTCGAACAGATAACTATTCCAAGGATGCCCAAGGTAATCCTCAATCAGTCTGGCGATTCTTGGATGCCAATTTCTTGGACGTATCTGTGGATCAAGCTTATGCCAAAGTCAGCCAATACGAGGTGCTGACCCTGAACGGACTCACCAGTGATGTGAGCGATGCTGATTTCATCGGTATTAAACTGGGTGATGCCAACCTGGATTGGGCCCCGCCGGCTGGCAATACCACCCAGTCAAATCGTGCAGGACTCATCGAAGAAGGATTGGTCAGGTTGAGTCCAGCAGCCACCAGCTCTGATGGGGATGTGTTCATGGATGTGTATGCTGATTCAATCGAGGGCTTGATGGGGATCCAGTTCGGATTGGAATGGGATCCATCGGTATGACGCCTTCGAACCATTCACTCCCTTAAGCTGCCAGGATTCAGTCTTGGAAGGCACGCACCCTGACAAGAAGGAGCCGTTCGACGTCTACATCAACTTCTACTCCAGCGAGGAGAAGGCAGAGGAGGCCAAGGCTGAGATCGAGCGGCAGGGATATGAGTTCTGCCACGTCACCCCGCCCGATGCTGTCCGGCAGCTCGGGTAACCCCTGGAGG
>JALRAZ010000475.1 GCA_023257935.1 Verrucomicrobiota bacterium | reverse complement strand
TCGATACCCCCCCCCATACATGGAACCTCGGCCAAAACTAGAGCTGGAGCCATAGCCGCCACGCATACCCATGCTCCCCATGCCGCCCATGCCCATACTCCCCATGCCCATGCCGCCCATGCCGCCCATGCCCATGCCGCCCATGCCCATGCCACCCATACCCATGGTGTTGCTGGTATCACCCATGCCTCCAGTGGCGGCACCTCCCCCACTGATGAGCGCATTCATTGTGCCGTAAAGATCGGTGACCTTGCCGTATTTGATGGGAATGACTTCCAGGGAGTAATCCATGATTGGTTCGACATCGATATCCTTGATGACATCGAGCATTTGGCGGATGTTGACGGCGTAGTCGTGAAGGATCAGAACCTGGGTCGAGTCAATCGCAATCATACCATCAGGATTGGCACTCATTGGGCGCAGGATTTCAGCCACTTCCGAGGGAGTGGATGAGCTCAGCTTGATGGTGCGTGTTAAGAACACACCTGATTCCGGGATGTCGTCCTGATTCTCCGGAGTCACTTGAGGAGCATGCTGCATGGCTTCTTCCTTAGGCACAGCTTTGATGAATTTCTCGCCCATCGGAACGAGCACCACGTTGGCAAGAGCGAGGCTGGTGGTGATGGCTTCGATGGCTTCTTCGGTGGTCAGTTCCAGCCCTGCTGCGGTCACCAGGTTCACTGTTCCCGTGAGGTCGGGTGAGTATAGAACCATTTTGCCAGTCAACTCGCTGTAAAGAGTGAAAATGGGTTCGAAAGGCATGGCAGGAAAATTAAAAGAATGCAGATTTTCCTGCTCGTCTGAGTCTTCCTGGGCTTCTTCTGCTGCACCCTGACCCGCAGCAGCTGCCAGAAGACCTGCTACATCAGGGATACCGTTCTGAGATCCTGCCGCTGTGGTGTTACCAGTGGTCTGATTGGCCGTTCCCTCTGCGGATGAGGCTGAGGGGACTTTTGAAGCATTGCTGCCTCCCAGAGAGGGTAAGCGAGTGATTCGGTTGGTAGCATTGAGGGTCGAAAGGGTCTTGGGGGCACCCAGTGGCGTGAGAGCTCTGGGTTGACTTGCAGCTTGTTTGGCGTCTGATTCGGCGGCCTCATCCTGAGTTTCAGCCTGGGGTTCTTCTGGTTCAGCGACAGCCTGAATCGATTCTGCCAGGGGCTGGATATCTCCCTGATAAGGGGGCTGCATAGCCGCACGACGAAGTAAGGCCTCAAGTTGATGATCCAGCTCACCTGGGCTTTGGGCGGATAATCCCATCATGGCCGTCAGAATCAGGAACCACAGCCCCAAAGCAAGCTGGCTGAGCAGATGGCATCGGTCAGTTAGATGGTGGGCGTTATTTTTTTTGTTTTTCATCAGGACGTATCTTGGGCTCAGGTGATCGGGACAGATTGCTTGCTGGCGTTCAATCATGCTTGTCGTTGTGGCTGAATGGCTTGCTGCTTAGCGAAAGGCGTATCATGCCTATCTCTTATTAGTGAAACACCTTAATCTTCAGTTGGTTGCTTTTGATAATTGGCAACCAGGGTCATGTTACAGATCAATTCTGAATTTTGAGGTGGCTTGGGTTTGAGATCCAGATCGTGAACTCGGATCATGGACTCACCACTCCCGATGGCAACCAGGAAGTCGACCAAGTTGGCATCTTCAGTTGTGACAGTCAGCCTGTAGGCCTTCTGATCAAAAAATACATTATTGGTGCTACGATCATTGGAAAGTTTCACCGGGCTGATATTAGGGGTGGGTAATTGGCTTTTCCGGGCCTGTTCCTGAATCATTCGAATCAGTTCATTGGCCTGTGAAGCACTGGGAACATTCGAACCAATACCCTCTAGTTCGATGAGTTTTCCTTTGAATTCGGTGGAGCGGCTGATGAGCCGATTGTAGCTGCTGATCTTGTCTCTGGCTTGGGTCATGCGGCCCTCTATGTCCCCCCAGTCTTTGAATCGGGGCCAAATGAATACCATGTTTAGGATGAGGAAGATCACCAGTCCCACCCCAACGACCAGTCGACGTTCCGAACTGGAGAGATTTTCAAAAGAGCTTTGCATTATTCAAATCCTGATCGTTTGAGTTCACAATTAAAACTCCATGTCGAGGAGGCACCCGGATTGCGTCGTGAGGTAGCCCCAGCGGTGATGGATGGATCGCTGACTGATTCAAATAAGGCCTTACCATCTACCTGAGCATCAATAAGCGCCTCGTGGTAATCGGTGACTCGAGAGGTTTGATCTGAGGCAACGTTGCCTCGAAGTGTCAAAATTTTTCCCTGACGGAAATTATAAGATATCAGGCTCATTCCATCAGGCATGAGCTCAGAGATCACCCTGAGGGAGTCGAGAGCTGAATATTTTAGGTCGACTTGCTCCTGAAGGATGTTGACCTTGGCCTGCAGGGCCATGGTGTTTGTGTAAGCATTGGCGCGACTTCGCAGAGCTACCTGCAAATCCATGTTGCCGGTTTTTTTCCATTCAAGTGCTGCGAAATAAATGCCCACACCAAAGAGGTAAACCAGCCCGATGCCCTTGAGGCTGCTCCACCAAAGGCCATCAATATAGCGCTGGCGGTAGCCGCGATGGATGGAAGGAGGCATGAGGTTGATGCTGGACTGGCCAAGAATAGAGCGCTGGGCACCTCGCTGGGAAAGTTGATCTGGCTCTGGGGCGGTTTGCTGCTCAATACCATGGCTAGTCCATTGACTTGTGGCTTCCTGCCATGGAGTGGGGGGCTCGCCAGGTCCCTCGAAGATGACCTTCGGGGCTTCTTGCAACCAGCCTTCAAGTTCTCCAGTCCAGGCTGTGTGGTTGAGGTGAGCGATGAGTGCTTTGGCTCCTCGCTGATCAGAGGGGATATGAATGAGCCCCACTTCTCGAGCCCAACCTTGGATGTGCCAAGATATCATGCAATCAGCAGACGCTTCATTGCGTGGCTGCCATGCCACACGGATACAATCGCTCTTGGGTTTGAAATCAGCCAGCCCGTGCAGGGCCGCAAAGGAGATCCAGTCAGTCTGGTAACCCAAGGTATCGAGCTTGCTCAGAAGGGATTCTATGGCATGTGACTCGGCCAGGGCTAGTAGGACGGTTTGCTGATTGGGATCCGGGCATGGAAGCAGTTCGAAGGACCAGACGATTTGATGAACGGGAACTGGACTGATTTTTTCTAACTGGAATTCCAGGATTTGCTTGATTTCATCATGGTCTTCGCAAGCAGGCAAGTGGAGCACTCGCAGATAAAGATGTTCGTTTGCAAGCCAGGTCAGGTTGAGTCGCTTGCTGAAAAATTGACGCCAAGCCTGTTCAACTTGCATGCTTGGCATCGGGGCATCTTCTCCATGCAGGGTCCTGGCCTTTTGCGATAATTGACGATCGCGAATGGCAAAGTGCCAAAGACAGGCAGCAAGGCTGGATTCATCCTTGAGTTCCACCAGGTTGCAGTCATTCCACTTAGGAAGCCTGGCTGATTTTTTTTTCCCAGCTTTAGCCATCTTATCAGCCTTCCTCAGCAAGTAGTTCCATGTGTTCCTCTGATTGGGTCACGCGCAGAACTTCTTCGATGGTTGTGATGCCGTTCTTGACCTTTTCCCAGCCATCCATTCGCAGGGTTCGCATGCCTTGCTCCATGGCTTTTTGGGCAATGGTTGAGGCAGCCGATCGATTCAGGATCAGTGGGCGCAGTGACTCAGTCAAAACAAGTAGCTCATAGATGGCGAGTCGACCCTGGTATCCGAGCTGGTGACAGGTTTCGCATCCTGCCCCGTGGTAGAAGGTTGTTTTGCCAATATCCTCTTCTGGAAACCCGATCTTGCGGAGGTAGGTCTCGTCTACTTTTTGTTCTGTCTTGCAATCCTTACAAATGGTACGCACCAGGCGCTGAGCCATCACCGCTTCAACTGATGAGGCTACCAAAAACGGCTCGATACCCATGTCAATGAGTCGGGTGAAGGCGCTGGGAGCATCGTTGGTGTGTAAGGTGCTGAACACCAAATGCCCAGTCAATGCGGCCCGAATAGCAATTTCTGCTGTTTCCAGATCTCGGATCTCACCGACCATGACGACGTTTGGATCTTGGCGCAGAATGTGCCTTAAACC
>JALRAZ010000315.1 GCA_023257935.1 Verrucomicrobiota bacterium | reverse complement strand
AAGAGATTGACCCAAGCCGAAGACATGCCGGTGATTATTCAGGGCGATGAAAACTCGAACTACGGTCTTATTGTGCGAGTCATCGATGAAGCTAAGTTAGGTGGGGCAAAAAACGTCAGCCTTGCATCCGAGCGAAATAGTTAAGGGCAACCTCTTTGCTTTAAGCCCTTACTGACCGAAGTGAACATGCGCCCCGTCTACGAGCCCCCATCCACCCGGACGAATCTGCCGCTCGTCTTTTTGGGAGCCACGTTGATTACCCTTGCTGTCTTTTTGGTGTTGCCACTGACTCAGATGATATCAAGTGGTGTTCAAAAGCAATACGACCTATCGCAAGTCGACACTGCGGCTCCTCCCCCTCCACCTCCATCTGCAGAGGTTGAACCCCCACCTCCCCCGGAAACACCTGATGAGCCCCCTCCACCTGAATTGAGCGAGATCCCCAAGCAACTTTCTTTAAGTGATTTGGATTTGGATCTTGGCATGGGTGGTGGAGGCTTCCTCGGGGGCGGGGCGATTGGTGTGGATCAAGTGGGATTGGAAGAGGTTGCCATCTTTGATATGGCAGACTTGGACCAAAGACCGCAGGCCATTGCCAGGGTCGAACCCAGGCACCCTCGCGAGCTGCTCAAGGCCAAAATTGAGGGTTACGTTGTTTTATTGTTTGTCATCGACGAAGAAGGGCGAGTGATGGATCCGAGAGTGGAAACCTCAAGCCATCCTGAATTTGAGGCGGCTGCTCTCAAGGCTCTGACTCGATGGCGGTTTAAACCTGGCACCTTGGATGGAAAACAAGTCAGGACCTTTGTAAGGCAAAAAATCGATTTCCGTATCAACTAATGTGAAC
Source organism: Verrucomicrobiota bacterium (assembly GCA_023257935.1). Taxonomy (GTDB): domain Bacteria; phylum Verrucomicrobiota; class Verrucomicrobiia; order Limisphaerales; family AAA164-E04; genus UBA7971. The sequence goes on along the minus strand of JALRAZ010000315.1, from coordinate 657 downwards.
CCATTGGACCCCCATGTTAGCTATTAAAACAAAACATTACTTTTCCATGACATTGCTGGTGTTGTGCCTCGTAACATTGGTTAGTAGCCAAGGGCAAAACTCGTTTCTCGACCCAAACATCAGCGAAGCATTCTGGAATAGTTCAAAATTCCAAAAACAATTTCTGGCCTCCTATGGTGTTCGCAGCAATGTCGAGCCGCGCTTCGAAAACCCTGAAGAACAGATTTTTTACAGTCAGCTGGGAGATACCATTCGAGATAACCCACAGCAGGCCATCGAGAAAATCACCCAACGGCTCAATGCTTCATCCAGTGCCATCCTCAGTTATACTCTGGGTTCTCTGCATTTTCAGGAGGGGCAGCACCAAGAGGCCATCAAACATTATGAGGTAGCATTGAGTCAGTTTCCCGATTACCTGAGGGCTCATAAGAATCTGGGGATTGCCCTCATTCGTGAGGAGCGGTTTGGGGATTCGATCACTCATCTGGTCGAGACCATTAATCTTGGGGGAGCAGACGGTACGGTGTACGGCCTGCTTGGTAATGCCTACCTCAATTTGGAAAAGTATGCCTCCGCCCGTCTTGCTTATCAAAACGCTACCTTGCTCGATGCTGAGAATCCATTGTGGGAACTGGGTATCATTAAATGTGCGATTGC
>JALRAZ010000353.1 GCA_023257935.1 Verrucomicrobiota bacterium | reverse complement strand
CCATGGCCGGTTGCTGGCCAGGGAGTTCACTGGCCATGGCCTCGAACCAGGCTTCCAAACCGCTTCCCTCTCGGGCGGAAACAGCCATGATCCGCTTGCCAGGAAAGTGTGCCTCCAGTGCTGCGCGGAGTTGGCTTTGCTGATCCGCTTCCAGAGTGTCCAATTTGTTGATAACGATCAGGTCAGCCTCTTCCAGTTGCTTGAGGTAGATGTAGGTCACCTTGCTGGAGAAAGGGCGACCTGCATCCAGGCCCAGCACGCGCATGGCTCGGATGGGGTCGATCAACACGCTTAGGGGCGCCATGTCGAATCGATCACCATACATGCGCCGAAGGGGGTAGGTGACTGTCGCCACCAGGTCGGTACAACTCCCAACAGGTTCGGCAATGAAGACATCGGGTGCGGTCGCCTCGGTGAGGTGCTCGGCTGCCTCGACCAAGGACTGGAATCGACAGCAGAAGCAACCCCCCGCAATTTCGGCGGTGGCAAAGCCTCGGGAACGTAACATCGTCGTATCCACCAGGTCACTGCCTTGATCGTTGGTGATCAGCCCCACCTTGAGCCCTTGATCGCTCAGATGCCGAGCCAACCTGGCTACCGCGGTGGTCTTGCCAGCCCCCAGAAAGCCCCCAATCATGATGTATCGGGCTCGAGGCTTTCCAGAAGCTTGTTCGGTTTCAGGCGTCACGCCATGACTATGCAAGGAATCCCTCGTGCATGCCAATGCCAAATCCCGGTCTGTAGAGCTCAATCCACGTTCCTTGTTTCACCGCCACAGAATCAATCTTAGGTGTGATTGAGGCCAAAAAAGTGTTTCATTGCAAGGGGTGCAGGCTATATTTGAACCAACCACCATGACCACGATATCCCACTTTGATGGAGATGCGCCCGTCCGGGCCGGACGCTGGGCGCTCCTCTTCGCCTGCTTGTGGACCCCTTTGGCCTCGCTGGGTGACTCCGCTGAGGCAAGCCAGGTCAGCTATTATCAGGAAATCCGCCCCATCTTCCAAGCCAAGTGCCACGGCTGCCATCAGCCTGCCAAGGCCGAGGGAGGCTACGAGATGACCCGCTTTGAGCGACTTCTGGGGGGAGGCGAGACCGAAGATCAGGCGATCCTGCCCGGCAATGCCCAGCAAAGTTACCTGGTCGAGCTGATCACCCCGATCAATGGACGAGCCGAAATGCCCAAGAAGGAGGCGCCCCTTTCCTCAGTGGAGGTGGACCTGGTGCGTCGCTGGATTGATCAGGGAGCCTTGGATGATACCCCGGCCAACGCCGTGCAAAAAATCGATGCGGATCACCCTCCAGTCTACACTCGTCCACCGCTGATCACCTCGCTGGATTATTCCTCGGATGGCGCCTGGCTGGCGGTTTCTGGTTTTCATGAGGTGCTGCTGCACCGCGCCGATGGTTCAGGCCTTCACCGGCGTTTGATTGGGCTTTCGCAGCGTATCGAGTCGGTGCGCTTTTCACCTGATGGCAGCAAGCTGGCGATGGCAGGAGGCCTGCCAGGGCGCATGGGTGAGTTGCAAATTTGGGACGTGGCCTCCGGCAGCTTGGATCTCTCCATCCCGGTTTCTTACGACACCCTATACGGCGTTAGTTGGTCACCCGATGGTCAACTGGTGGCCGTGGGATGTACCGACAACACTCTTCGGGCCTTTCGTGTGGCAGAGGGTCAGCAAGTGCTCTTTCAAGGTTCGCACAACGACTGGGTGATCGACACGGTCTTCGGTCAGGACGGCAAACACCTGGTCTCGGTGGGGCGCGACCAGAC
>JALRAZ010000342.1 GCA_023257935.1 Verrucomicrobiota bacterium | reverse complement strand
CTCGGGCTTTTTTCATCAAGCAAAATGTTTTGCCTGACCAAATCACCGAAGTCAGCGGTTACGGTGACACCCAACCGCTAAAAGACCAAAATCGAGAAAACCGCCTCAATGATCGAGTCGATCTCCTCATCAAAGTTGGATCTTAAAACCTCTCAAAGTTAGCCTCTTATGTCATCCCTAGTTGAATCCTTTGTGCCACTGAGCGACATGATGGATACCATGCGTTCTGAAACCTTTGAAAGCATTCAGAGCGAAAAGGATCTCATGCCAGAGGCCTCCGTGAAGCACCCAGACCCTCATGCAGAGGGGGTAGCAGCTCACTCCGAGCCTCTAGACAGCACCAAAAAGCCCACTGCAAATGATTCGGTCCAAAGTATTTCCCCTGAGTCAGCCCGTCCTCACGACTTAGAGAGTTGCCAGGAGCCCAGAGTGTTGATCGACAAAGAAGGAGCTCGTATCACTAAGATTCGAGTGCTCTGCAGCTGTGGTCAAAGTGTTGTGGTTGACTGTCGGTATGATGATTCCATTGCCACTGAGCCTGCCATCGAGGATCGCTCCGAATAGAGATTTTTTCAGGCTCCCTGAATCTTCAATCCATCTCAACGCAGGATTGAATCCTAATTACCCGCTTAGGTTCTCCTTTTCCTGCGTCTTCATGACCTAACTTGCCGATCCGGCACATTTGTTCTTGATCGAGCATTTTTTGCCGTACGGCTTGGACAGAAGCTCTGTAAGTTACCATTTTTCAACACATTGTTGTCATGGCACAGGTTCTGCTTCGTGGGTATGAAGGATGAATATTAGTATCCAACAGGCAGCATCTTCCATCCAAGCCTACGAGCAATGGCATGAAACCATTGCGGGCAACCTCAGCGCTGCTTCGGTGCCTGGCTACAAAGCCAGCAAATTTTCCATGGTGTCCGAAAACATCAACGGGCAAAACCAGGAGGCCTTGGCAGCCTCCTCAGCCATCATGAAGGGCTATGAGATGCCAGGAGCCATGCGACGACTTGACTTCACTGCTGGCCCCCTCAAGCACACCGAAACCCCAACAGACATTGCTATTCAAGGGGATGGCTTTTTCGAAATCGAGCTACCCGGTGGGGAGCTAGGCTATACCCGGGATGGTGAATTTCACATCAATGAATTGGGGGAATTGGTCACCAAACAAGGCTATCCTGTGCTGGGTGCCAATGGAGCCCCCATTACCTTTCAGGCAGATACGGGGTTAAATTTTACCATTGGTCACAACGGACAAGTCAGTGAAAACGGCGTCTTTGATGGACAAACCGTCCGAGTGGTCCGTGTTGCAGATACATCTGGTCTACAGGATGCAGGCGGTGGCTTGTTCACCGTCGCTGATCCCAATATAGCCCAGCCCACACCACTCATTGAAGGTGAAATTGCTCTCCAACAATTTCACCTGGAACAAAGCAACGTTTCAACCATACGCGAAATGACCCAAATGATTCAGGCCATGCGCTCAAGCGAGTTGAATCATCAAGTCATCCGACACTATGACCAGCGTCTGGGCAAGACCATCGCTGATCTCGGACAACCACTGTAAGCAACAACATTTTTAAATCATCATGATCAGGGCACTCCATTCATCTGCAGCAGGCATGCAGAGTCAGCAAATGAGCCTAGACGTTATCGCCAACAACCTGGCTAACGTGCAAACCACTGCCTTCAAAAAAAGTAAAATAGAGTTTCAGGACATGCTCTATCAGACAGTCCGTCAGCCTGGAGCAGCTCAGGGAGGTGCCAACATCCTTCCCACGGGCTTGGAAATAGGCAACGGATCTCAAGCTGTGGCCACGGCCAAGAATTTTTCTACCGGTGAATTGGTCCAGACCGGTGACCCATACAATGTCGCTATCCAGGGAGATGGTTTTTTTAGGGTCACCCTACCCGATAATTCCCAGGCCTACACCCGGGATGGCGCTTTCAAACTCAATCGAGATGGTCAAATTGTGACCAGCGATGGCCTGCCATTGGAGGTGCCTTTTGAAATCCCCGAGGGCACGGTTAATCTGGAAATATCAACCAATGGTACCGTTTCTGCCCTGATTGGCGGTCAAGAGCAAATTGCCGAACTCGGCCAAATACAGCTCTTTCGATTTCGCAATCCAGCAGGGCTTCAAAGTGTGGGGCGGAACCTTTACACTGCGAACCAGGCTTCAGGTGATCCAGTTCAAGGCATCCCGGGCGAAAACGGTTATGGAACCCTGAATCAAGGCGCCATAGAAAAGTCCAACGTCAAAGTGATCGAGGAAATGGTTAACATGATCGTGGCTCAACGTGCGTTTGAGGTCAATTCCAAGGCTATCAAGTCAGCTGATGAAATGATGAGTCAAACCAACAATCTCAAGCGATAGCATGAAGCCTTTAATTTTTGTATTCGCTTTGCTTGCCAACTGCTTTGCCAGCAACTGGGCAGTCATGAAGGCTGAGCCAAGCCTGGAAAAAGAAACGATGATGCTGACACCCGAGTGGCTGACTGAGCATATCGCAGAGAGTCTTCGTGATGCTTACCAGCACCTTGAGGGTGACATGGAGGTGGAGTTAGTACGTTCCAAGCCTCCGGTGGAGATACCAAAAGGAGAACCCTATCTTGAACTGACCTCACTTCCAAGTGGTGGCTTACGCTCCAGAGTACTGCTTCATTATCATCTAAAAATCGACGAACAGGTGGTGCATTCGGATACTGTCCCGGTTGTGGTGAAGCTCCTTCAAGAGGTTTTTGTGGCCAATCGACGCCTTCAGAGAAAAGAGCCTGTGAGGCTGGATGATCTCACATTGACAACCATGGATGTGTTGAGTTCGAGAGACAAACCCATCCACCCATCAACTGATCTTTCGGTCTACGAATTAAATTACACCATTCTGGAAGGCACAGTGCTGTCTGATCGTTACCTGAAACTTTCCCCGGCAGTTTATCGTGGTGACAAGGTGACAGGATGGATCAAGAGAGGATTATTGGAAATCAATCTGAAACTCGAAGCCCTAGAGGAAGGGGCCCCAGGCCAGATGATTCGGCTAAAAAACCCTTCGAACCGGAAAACACTCCGAGGCATTGTTCAAGATGAAAACACCATTATCATTCCTTAGAGCCACCTTCGCATTCGCATTGCTGATAGCACTCGAGCCTATCGCTCCTTGCCTTCATGCCCAATTCTGGAACGATCAAGCCGGCTCGTTGGTTGGAGATATCCGGGCACACCAAGTTGGTGATATCCTGACCATTATCATTCAGGAAACCAAAAGTACGAGCAAAAATACCTCCAAAGCCACCAGCAAGGCATCAGGAGTGAATGCTGGAATCGAGGCTTTTCTCTACAGCCCTGGTGCTAGTGGACTGCTGAAACACAATGGGCAACTTCCTTCAATGAATCTCAACGGCTCGAGTTCCTTCGAATCAGATGGGAACGTGAGTAGCAATGAGCGAATCACAACAAAGTTATCAGTTCGCATCGTCGATTTGCTACCAAACAATCAGTACCTTGTCGAGGGTACCCAGCGAACCTCCTTTGGTGGCGAGGCGCAGGATGTCGTGATGCGTGGGGTGGTCAGAAGGGCTGATATAACCACGCAAAACACTGTCTTTAGCTATAACCTTGCTGATGTAACCATGCAATTCTCCTCAAAAGGAGATTTGCAAGACGCCACTAAGAAAGGTTGGTTTACCAAGGTTTGGGATAAGGTTAACCCTTTCTGATTCATACAATGAGACATTTTTTAGGCAAACTACTGTGGGGGCTGCCCCTCTTGACGCTGCTA
>JALRAZ010000291.1 GCA_023257935.1 Verrucomicrobiota bacterium | reverse complement strand
GGGGGTGAGGCCTACTTCAAGAATCTGATGGCTGCCTTCGAGAAAAACTGCGAAGAGCACATCGCTGCCTACGGACCAGACAACCACCTGCGTTTGACCGGGCTGCATGAAACTCAGTCTATCGATAAGTTTAGCTGGGGCGTAGCAGACCGCGGTGCCTCAATCCGTGTGCCTCACAGTTTTGTGAACAACGGTTATAAGGGCTACCTAGAAGACCGTCGCCCCAACTCACAGGGCGACCCTTATCAAATTTGCTCTCGCGTCCTCAAGACCATCGCAGAGGTACCGACCGCATAATTTGTTCGAAATTCGTCGAGTCATATTTGCACGGGCTCCCCTGAAAATCATTAGGGGAGCCTTTTTTAGTGAGTCACGAGCCAACCCTTGCACGAAGGGGTGCAAGCGAGGCAATCCCACAACCCTACCATAAGCCCCCAACCACCCAATGAAGCGCATCGGTATTTTGACCGCAGGCGGTGACACCCCTGCCTTGAACGCTACCATCCACGGAGCCGTCGAACGGGCCAACCAACTCAATCTCGAGGCCTATGGTTTGATTAAGGGATTCAACAGCCTCTACAACCCACACCTGCCCCATGTGCACCTCAACCCTCTGTTTCAGGAAATCCCTGAGCTGGATCCGGCCAAAGGTGGAACCATTCTGGGTTCTTCGAGAGATTACGTGGATCCAGAGAACAAGGATCAACTCGACACCATTCATCGCCGGCTCGAGAGCCTCGGCATCGAGGGGCTTGTTTGCATTGGAGGTGATGGCACCCTCAATGGGCTCCAACCCCTGGCCGATCGCCTACCTGTTGTGCTGGCTCCCAAGACCATCGACAACGATCTTGGACTGAATTATCGCAGTGAACCCGACGAATACATTCGCCGGGAACGGCCCGATCGAGATGGCTTCGACTATCGACTCAGGCCCTCGCAGACGGAATTTTACCTGGATCACATGGTCAATTATGTCACCCCAGGCTATGCCACGGCTGTTTATGTATCGGTTCAGGGTATTCAACGCATCAGGACCACTGCCGAAAGCCATCGCCGCATTGCCATTGTGGAGGTCATGGGAAGGCATTCCGGCTACATCGCCCTGGGAACCGCTTACGGTCAGCCCGACATCACCCTGGTGCCTGAGAGCTCCTTTTCGCTGAGGCATCTGGTGGACCGTATCAAGGAGCTTTACGACCTGCAGAAGAATGTGGTCATTGTCTGTGGTGAAGGCATCGTTGATGAAGAAGGTAGGGACCTTGGTGATGAAGTGCATTCTACCGATCCTGCGGGCAATAAGATTCTCAACGGCGCCTCGGAGGCTTTGAGGGATTTGCTCATTCGCGAAATGGGGGACGATTACTTCAGATCCTACCGGCGAGGCCAGTCGGCAAAGGAAGCCATCTTTACCCGCAAAGTCGGCCACACTCAAAGAGGTGGTCGCCCTGTACTATTTGATCGATTTTACGGCGCCCAGTCAGGTGGCAAGGCCGTTGACCTCCTGCTGGAGCAGCGAACCAACACGATTTCTACCATCCAATGGCATTCTGAACGAGGCTTCTGGGTTGACTCCCAAGATGCCAATGGATTGCGCGATCGATGGGGTCTGATTCATGCAAGAAAGCTGCATCCCAGCTTCTACGATGCCCAACAGATGAAGCCCTCGCAGGTCGGCAGAGATTACCTCAAACCGATATTTCAACATGCTTTGGGAGCAGACGATCTGGAATATCAGCGGCTCTCCACCTTTGCCAGCGGCAACCTCATGCTTCCTTATCACTCGGTCAACACTGATATGAGTAAGCGCATCCGCACAATCGGCTAGTGAGGGAATGAATGACCCTCTGCTCAAATGAGTTCGTAGAGCGTTTGATCCAGGCGTTGATCGCGATCTTCCTGGAAGAAATTCAGGCGCCGCAGTTGATCATGAATGGCCGGATTGAGTGAGGCTTGTTGGCTCAATGTTGAGCCCTGTTCGGCCATCCACTCAAGGAAGGCTGCAGGTTGAGTGGGGGCGCCAAAGGATGCCAACTCAGCCGGATCCAGCTCGATCACGTCACTGAGGTAGTGATGGGTCACCTGTCGTCGGGCGCGAAATCTGAGGGATTGTTCCATGACAAGAAGCTAGGTCAGGGACTTGTTTTTGCAATGCCATTTGGCACTCGAGGCCCCATCGCTTCAAAGCTTGTGGCAATCGGCTGTGTCCACTTCAATCCCATCAGATGTCATATGCGATGGCCTTGGATGAAACTGAAGCTCAACCTATTGACTGGTTGAGCTAATGGGAGAGGCTTCCACACCTCATCCTGACTGCATCAGTCCAAATGACCACCCGATAAATTTACGGAGATACCTTGAACCACCCCGCTCTTTCATGGCAGCA
>JALRAZ010000200.1 GCA_023257935.1 Verrucomicrobiota bacterium | reverse complement strand
CTTCTCATATATTTCTGCTATGCGGATGGCAGCGTGCTGCTGGATGGGATTGATCTCTAGGTAGTCCCTGAGTAATCCAATGGCTTCGAGGAATTCGCTTCTGGCCCAGGCCGCCTCGGCTTGCTCATAAAGAGCGTCGCTATCCGTGCCGACCCCATTGTCATTGTAGATCAAATCGACGGACTTATTGGCTGAACCACGCGCTAAGTCAAAAGCTAACAGGAGCCCCAAGCCCACCGCCGACAGCACAAAACACCCAAGATAAAGGCCAATACGGTTTTTTTGCGCTGAGGTTGGGGCCTGGTCGAGTTCATTGGATACCTGGGGTGGTTCCTCCGACGTCTCAGGTGCAGGGGCCGTGATGTCTTGGGGAGTCTCCTCCACTGCAGCAGATTCAGTGTTTGCATCTGATTCGTCTGCCAAGGGATTTGTTGATTGGGAAGGGGATCCAGGCGATGGCTCAGTAGAATCACTGAGACCAGTATTGGATTGATTGGGGAGTTCGCTGCCGTCATCGAATACTTCGGCCATCTGATCGGCTCGAGCAGCACTCTCCTCAGCAAGGCGGTTGTACTCCGAAAAAAAGGCCTTGCCTGAAGCAAGGGTGCCAGCAAGAAGGACCAGGTAGACGATGAGCTTGATAGCGTTCATGGATCAGTTAACTGATCGGCATGCTAAGCAAGCAATGTTTTCAACGGAAGGGTTTTCTTGCGTAAGAAGATCCTTGATCGTGGCTTGTTGATCCTCGTTTTAGATGATGTTTAGCCTGATTGTGATTCGAGGCGATGGTGCCAGGTCACAGGTTAAATTAAGCGCTGGTGTAGAGGTTGAGTGTTTCCTGGTCGTGAAGGATGTGCAGGATGACTCGTTCGATGTCATCAAGTCGAAGCTGGGAGATTTCTAGGGCTTCTGGATGGAGGAAAACACGGAAACTTTGCAACCCGCCTGTGGCATTGATGTAGCGAGCGGCATAATCGCCAATATGGACAATGGCCGCAAGTTGATGGGATGGTAATGGGGTGTGGTGATGTTCGATAGCGTCGATGATTTCGTCGGGGAGTTTCCAGCGCTTGACAAGCAGGGCGCCCAATGCGGCATGGTCAACGTGACAAATCTGGCGCTCCACGGTTGTCCAGCTGGTTTGAGGGTTTTCCAGGGCGCTAGTCACTTCACCCGCGTGATGACTCAGGTCCGTGTTAAGACCCGCCTTGCCGATATCGTGCATGACACCAGCAATGAACCCGATGGATGGATCTGGATCGGAGCGATTGGAGTCGGCAAGCAGTTCACAAAATCGTTGTGTTGCCAGGGCTGCAGCAATGGAATGAAGCCACAGCTCACGTTTGGCAAATCCATAGCCCCGCATTTCGACGGACAGGATCTGCCCCACGCTCAAAGCCGAGACCAATCGAAGAATGGCTCGATATCCCATGTGCAAGACTGCTTCAAAAAGGGTATCGTGTATTTCCTTTTCCGTTCTGGCATCGACATCTCCAGTGGCTTTCTGAAGTTTTTCCTTGTCGCGCATGGCAAGCCGGGTCACCAGTTGCATGGCCAGATCGCGATCACTCATCAGTACGTCCACAACCTGATCGTTTTCCTGAGAAGGGTTCCTCAGCATCATCATCAGCCTGCAAACCACTTCCAAAGAGGTAGGTAATTCCCCGAGTTGGCGGTGCACCCTCGCTTCGGCCTCTTGATTTCGTTGATGACTCATGTCAGTGGTTGAGTTTGGCCCTCTTGACTCAGCTGCCATTTGGGATGGTGGATGTTGATTTCGCTGATGAGCGGTTCACGAAGCCCCCTCTCTTGTCCAATGGTGACACGACTGCCTCGGATATGGATTGAGCAGCGGTGCTGCCCACCGGTTTGCTCCCAGCGCAGAGGGATTTCACTTGCCTGAAGCGAACGCTTGATGGTTTGGGTGGTCCTCAGGCTGATAGCCAGCAATTCAGGGGTGCTTTCCTCATCGTAGCGCTCTATCAGAGGGATACATCCTCCGATCAAAACCGCTCCTAAACGTGGGGCGAATGCGCCCTTTTCGAGGTTTTCAAAGCTTTCGTGTGTGTGTTTGAGGCGGTCGATCAACCCATCAACCACCAAGTCTGCATAGGCCATGGGATTGAGGATGGAGGTGCTGGCAAATTGGCTGGAATCGTGAAAAAGCGGGTGGGCGACTCCAAAAGCCATGGTTTGAGGGTCACACAGCAGAAGACAGGTGCCGAATCCGATCTTATCAATCACCAGCTCGACATCTGGATCACAGCACGCCAAACCTGAGGCGGGTAGTAATTTGAGTTTTTTCATGACAACAATTGAGGGGAACCCGACCCCGATGCCATTTACTTATTCATAACGTATCATCGCTCCAATATAATGCATTGCAACTGATATTAATGATTATTTTCCCCTCCGAATCTATTCAAGGAGCTTGCTGGCAACTTCATCCAGGAGCATGGCAGCTAATGCTTGTGTCGCTTCATCGAGCTCTTT
>JALRAZ010000288.1 GCA_023257935.1 Verrucomicrobiota bacterium | reverse complement strand
AGGGATATGCCGAGCGCACGACTCATTGGCGATTAATTGGAGCGGACGCCTTGACCTATGCCAGCAGTCAGGGGGCGTGGAAAGTATCTGAAGACAGTGTGGAATTCAGTACGGGTCACAACGAGGTCGGCTATGTGGCTCGTTGGACAGGTATTCGGCCCGGTGCGGATGGCAAGATCATCATTCGTACCACCCACACTGTGGGTGAGGCCAATGGTGGGCTCCCGGGCGCTCATGCCTACAAAGGCTACGCCGGCGGCGTCTTCATGCTGGAGCTAGAATCGGGCAGTAGCCAGGGCGCCCAGCAAAACATGCAGATCGTGCGTCTTTTCCCTTTCCAGGGATTGCCAGCCAATCCAGCCTCCAAGGTCGTTGTCGCCTTGGATCCAGGGAACGGAGTTCTAGACACCGATAGTGTGGAGATGTGGCTGGATGGTTCGAAGGTTGAAGTGAGTTTGGTGGAAAGCGATGAGCTGATTGAAATGGTTCATGCTCCAAAGTCGGCTTTCGAAAGTGGATCCATTCATGAGGTCGAGGTGCGCTTCATCGATACACTGACGCCGGCTCTTCCCTACCAAAGCGCATGGACCTTTACTACCGTGGATTATAGCGATCTACCTGTTCTGGATGTCAATCGGGCTGTGGACTCTTCGGAGGTTGCAAACCTTCGTTCCGGCTTTGGTATCAGGACCGTCGCGACCGATCCCATCAACGCCTCGGGTGCCAACTGGGTTCTGGAGTCTGCAGAGGACCTGTTTTTTATCTGGGATCAGCCACATGAAAACTTGGCTGAACTCGATCAACTCAATGAAAAAGGTTACTTCGTTGAGTCTGAAGGGATCAATTATCAGCGAGATCAACTGGCTATTGGGAATCATGGTGATGAAAAACCGTTTCCTGGGATTGCAGACACCCAGTCGCTGATTTTTCCAGGAGAAGAACAAGTCTCGATCAATTTTGGTTGCGAGATTGTCACCATTCTCGAACTGGAAGCAGGTTACCATGATTTTTCCATCACCAGTTCGCCGCAGCATGAGCTCTACCTGGGCTTGGGCCCCACTGCACTGCTGATCGAACCCGATGAACTGATCAATCCCGGTAAGACCGATGATCAAGGATGGCGATATCGTTTTATGGTGCCGACTCGCGGTTTTTATCCTTTTACCCTTCTCTACTTCGATGACCTCACGGGCGGTTCCACCCTCACCACCAGTGGTGGTAGCGCATCAAGTCTTGAGTGGGCGGTGAAATCGCCTCTTGGGACAACCCCACTTATCAATGCTCCGGTTGCTGGCACGATTCGCGCTTTCATACCGGCTTTTGCCGCGGACAAACCAATCATCACTTCCATTGAGTTGCAATCCATTGCGGCTGGATCCTTTCAATTTAACACCCTGCCAGGTTCGACCTATTTGATTGAGGGTTCAGCTGATTTGAAAAGCTGGGAAGTGATTGCAGAGGTGAAGGCAAGTGACCTGACGACCCAATACGAGGATCTAAGGGAAATTTTCCGAGAAGCGTATTTTTATCGTGTTCGCTTCCCCCAATAAATCTACTGGCTGCCAATGAATCTCAGCGATGCGAGGCCACCGCAGTTTGAGTTGCCATATGAATTCCCAGGTGCCATTTGGTACGGTCAGGAAGAGCTGGAAGCCGTCGAAAAGGTAATCCAGCGGCGTTCTCCTTTTCGTTATTACGGGCCAGATTGCCTGCACGAAACTAGGGCTTTCGAACAGGAGTTTGGCCAATGGCTGAGTCGAATCACAGGCAATGTTCCTGAGCCATCGGACCCACTGTATGTGACTGCGGTCAATTCTGGAACGGGTGCCTTGGAAGTGGCTTTGGACGCTTTGGGAGTGGGGGTTGGTGATGAAGTGATCGTGCCCGGTTTCATGTGGGTTTCCACAATCTCTGCGGTGATTCGCAGCCGAGCCATTCCAGTCCTGATCGATTCGGATGATACCCTTGGGCTTGATCCCAAGTGCCTCGAGAAGACGATCACCGCGCGCACCAAAGTGGTCATTGTGGTTCCCATGTTGGGCGGCGTGCCCAGAATGGCTCAGATCATGGCTGAGATACGGCGGATCAATGCCCAACGGCGTTCCTCAGGTCTGGAGCCGGTGCGTGTTCTGGAAGATGCCGCGCAGGCACTGGGTGCCTTTGCTCATGGGATTCCGGGATCGGTCATTCCGCAAGGACCGGAGGGCTCCCATAAGGTCGGGACCTTTGGTGATGTGGGTACCTTTAGCCTTCAAATCAACAAGAGTATTTCTTCGGGGGAAGGTGGCATGATCGTGACGCGTGATCCCGCATTGCATCGTCGTATTGAGGCGCTTCACAATGCCGGTTATGCGCCGCATCCACAAACTCCTAAAGACTGGTATGGCGATGTGCCTGTGGGATGGGGGCACGGTCGCAGGATGAGTGAGTTACAAGCAGCAGTGGCTCGGGTACAGTTAGGCCGGTTGGATAAGATACTCTCCCACATGCGATCGAGTCACGATCGTCTAGAATCTCACCTCCAATCGCTTGGCATCCGGACGCGGGTCAGAGCTGACGCCAAGCAACCAGGTGACACAGGTTATTACTGTGTTTTTGATTTACCCAATCCAAATAGCAGTGAAGCAACCAGGATCGAACTGGGAAGAGAGATGGCTACCTACCTAGGTGATTATCCTCTCAGGCCATGGTATCTTCATGATTTTGAGGTTCACGTTTACTACAACATTGAGCCACTGGTTTCAAAACACCCTCTCCCCGATGGGGGTCCATGGGGCTATCCTGGCAACGCCTTCCATCATGCCTATCAATACGAAAAAGGCAGTTTGCCCTACCTGGATGAACGATTGACAAGTTCGCTCGGTTTCAACGTCCCAAGCCAACTGAACGCGGAGCAGGAAAAGGCGATCAAAGAGGTCTTGACTGCCATGTTTTATCGATTTTACGCCCCAGCCAAAGCGCGTGCCTCGATTTGAGGCAAGTGGTGCTTGACCGATCAGCTTGGCAGTTGAACTCTATGATGGTGAGTCCTCTGCCCCACAAAAAATTCTCACCGACAATGCGAAGTCTGCTCACTCCTCAACTCCTCAGGGCATGGCTTGCTTGCTTGGCGCCCTTTCCTGTCAGTTCCGTGCTTGGGGATGGTGACTGGTCATCCTGGCTGGGGCCAGGCATGGCATCCATCTGGAGCGAGCAGGAACGCTCACTGGATTTAAACGAAAAACCCTTGAGACTAGAGTGGTCGGTTCCTATTGGCAGTGGCTATGCTGGTCCTGCGATCCGTGGCAATCAGGTGGTGGTCAT
>JALRAZ010000174.1 GCA_023257935.1 Verrucomicrobiota bacterium | reverse complement strand
CGCCCGGATGATCCGGAGGAAACCACTTCTGGGACCATGGTTCCCATGATTCTGGTTGATTCGGTTCGTTACGATGATCAGGCCCCTTGGCCAGACCTACAGGCTGTAGCGGGTGCCTCTCTGGAGAAAATTCAATCCGCCTCCTATGGCAATGATCCTGCTCATTGGCGATCGAGCTTCGGGCAACCCTCCCCAGGTGTCGACAATGATGGCAATCGTGCACCTGTGGTCGAAGCTGGAGAATCACACTCGCTGAGTGCTGAGCAGTTTCCCCTAATCGTCCGGCTAGGGGGGGAGGCATGGGACGATGGTCTCCCTGAGTCTTCCCCAGGACTGATTTTTGAATGGTTGCAGGTGGAAGGACCGGGGCAGCTTTACTTTGCATCGCCTGATAACTTGAATACTGACCTATGGGTTCCAGGGGCCGGCGACTGGAAAGTGGCACTGACCGCCTCAGATGGCGAGCTCGAGGCATCGGATATCCTTGAAATCCATGTAGAGCGCCCCTTTGGCTCGGGCTCGATTATTGAAGCTGGCGCCACCTGGCGCTATCTGGATCGAGGGAATGCTCCCGCTTCCACTTGGAAGGATGTGAGTTTTGATGACAGTCAATGGTCGCAAGGCGAAGCTTCCTTTGGCTATGGAGATGGAGATGAAACCACTGTCCTGGATTATGGGGGCAATGCCTCCAACAAGCGCGCGACTTATTATTTCAGACACGCCTTCAGTCTTGCCGATCCCCAGTCGGTCAAGTCCTTGCAGCTTGCGGTGGTTCGAGATGACGGTGTGGTGGTTTATGTCAACGGAAAGGAAGTCTTCCGCGATAATCTTCCAGAGGGAACCATCACCTTTGATACTTTTGCCTTGAGTGCCGTGGGAGGAGCTGATGAGACAACCTTTTTTGAGGCCAGTCTGGATGAGGTGGCATTGGGTCGGCAAAATGTGATCGCCGTTGAATTGCATCAGGCCAATGCCTCCAGCAGTGATACCAGTTTTGATCTGAAATTGGATGGGGAAATCGCACCGAATAATCAGGCTCCTGAGATAACGATTGCTCAGAACCTTCAAGGTGAATTAGGGGAATGGCTCCTCTTGGATGGTTCCTGGAGTGACGATGGCCTTCCTGTCACCCCAGGGCTCGTGGGCTTTGTCTGGGATCAGGTGCAGGGTCCGGGCGAAGTGCTCCTTGAAAACCCCCAGTTGTTCCCATCCCGCGCTTGGTTTGACCAGCCGGGTGAATACGAGCTTGCCCTGACGTATTCAGATGGGGTTGTCACAAGGACACTTCCCGTTCGGGTATCGGTTCATGAGAGCGATCATGAAGAAGGGGTGGCTACATTGATGATCGAGATGGGGCCCACGCCACAGCTGGTGCTTAAACTTCTCGCAGGCCAAGAAGCCTTGATTTCTGTGTCAACGGACCTCAAGCAGTGGACACCCTTATGGACGGCTCGAAGTGACGAGAATGACGAGACCTTTCGGTGGGATCTGAGTGAATACATTGACAGTCCAGCCATCTATTTGAAGAGCGAGTCATCGCCTGTGCCCTAAAACTGCCTGCAGGCAGACAAGGAGAAGTTGCGGTTGATGAAGGAATGGGGGCAGGATCTTTTTTCTGTCCAAACCCCTTCGGTTTGATTATAAAGCTTTCATTCCCAGTGAATAAGCAACCCCAATCCAGGGGTGTCTTGTAGTCTAAGCCAGAAAGGAAACTTCCATGAAACCATTCAACCATCGACTCCCCAAGCAGTCTCGGATTCACCGCATCAAGGGTTTTACTCTGATTGAACTCCTTGTCGTCATCGCCATCATTGCCATCTTGGCTGGCATGCTGCTCCCGGCACTTGGCAAAGCCAAGGCCAAGGCCAAAGGTATTGCCTGCCTCAATAACCTGAAGCAAACCGGATTGGCCATGTTGCTGTATGCTGATGAAAACAACGACTATATCCCTCGCGGCAATGGTTATCCGTGGTTTCTTTGCTACATGCCCTATATGCCCGAGGGCGGCACTGAATCAGATTATAGCCGCATTCGCATTTATAAATGCGGCGCTTACCCCAATCGGAACCCCAAGCAACGTCAGGTGATTACCTATGTGGTCAATGCATGGAAATTCTCAAGCATCACCGATCGCGTTGGGACCGAGCAAATAGGCCCTTCAAAGATCACAGCCTTCCAAGAGCCGAGCAACTCCGTTCACATCGGGGATAACGAGGACGGTTCCTGGCGTCCGATTGTGACCGGTATCCGTGATGCCGTCACCGACCTGAACGATGTATGGGCTCCTGACCAGACTCCCTATGATGAGCGTACTGGACGTTTGAATGCTCAACGAAGGGTTGCCAAGAATCGTCACAATCAAGGGTCTCAATGGGTCTTTCTCGATGGCCATGCCGATCTGCTACGGTCCGAGGAGGTGGTGATCAATCTCTTTCGTGAGCAAAAGGATCCCAACGCGATCACTCGCATCACACCAAAGGAGTAAGAACTTTCTTCATGTCTCCAAAGGCCAGCCCGTCTGGGTTGGCCTTTTTTATGATAAGGGTGACTCAGTGATCACTCTGCTTGGTCTCGGGTTCCCATCCACCTGACGGCGTTCTCCACGACTTTTAGAGGCAATGCTTGGGTGAAGACGGGGTGAGTCTCATGGCCTGGACGAAAGTAGAAAACGCTACCCTGTCCTACCTGCCACAGGCAACCGCTACGAAACCATTCGCCCAGGGCAAAGGTCTCCTTGAACAAGACCAGGTCCGGCTCGGGAACATGAAAGGGTTCGGCATACATTTCCGTGGCATCAATGGTCCACTCGGTGGGCAATTCGGCGCAGATAGGGTGATTGATTGCCAAGGTCTGCATCCGACTGGGCTTGCCATCATTGCGCCATGCTGGAAAGCAACAGTTTGGGAGGTCGATTCTTACTGTGGTCGCCATGCCATGGCGCTTGTAAGCAAGGAATGCGGGAGTGATCATGGAGGCCTGAGAAGGGGATATTCTTCCTGGCGGAGCCACATAATCGTATATCATCTTTGGGCTATCTGGTGTGGCTGGGAATAGTTTGGCCGTGTCTAGGCGAGTTCTTTCATTCATGAGCTCCATGAACAGGGTAGACCAATGAGCCGAATGCAGACTGATCAAACCCAGTCGGCCAGCTTTAATTCTCTCGATGATAGGCTGGCAGTCCTCAGGAGTGATTTCTGCCTGGCGAACATGTCCCCACCAGATGAGGACGTCGACGGCGTCAAATCGTGATGTTGAGATGCCTTTATCAGGTGCGTCCAGTGAGGTTGAAAGGGCGGTGATTCCAGGAAGTGAATCTAAATGCCGGGCCAGGGTGTTGCCTAAGAAATCTGGGTAAGCTTGTTTTTGAGCTGGTTGACGTTCATCCCAGACTAATACCTGGATATCGGCTCCAATTGCCGAAGTGCTCATTAAGATAAGGAATAGGACAAATTTCATGATATCACGTTTGGGAAATCGGATTGAGTATAAAGCTTAGGCCAGGAGTTCGGGTATCAAGCTGCCTCCAAACTGGCTGAGTTGCTTGTATCGACCACCATGGAAATAGGTCAAGCGATGATCTTCAAGGCCAAGGAGGTGCAACAAAGTCACATGAAAATCCCGGATTGGATGCACACATTCGACCGCTTGAGCCCCAATTTCATCGGTTGCACCAATGACCGCACCTCTCTTAACCCCACCGCCGGCCAGCATCATGGTCATGGCATCGATATTGTGTCCACGCCCTAAGGAAGTCACCCCACCTCGGCGGTTGTTATCCGGTGTGCGCCCAAATTCGCCAGTCCAAACGACAAGGGTCTCATCCAGCATGCCACGCTGCTTCAAATCTCTACTGAGAGCAGCCATCGGTTTGTCAACACTGGCAATGCGCGACTGATGGCCTTGTTCCAGATAATCGTGACTGTCCCAGCCACCACTGAATATCTGAATGAATCGGACACCATTTTCAACCAGCTTTCTTGCCATCAGGCATTGACGGCCGAAGGTTGCCGTATGGGCTTGGTCCAAACCATACATGGTTTTGGTGGCGGATGTTTCTCCATCAAGACTCATGACGCCGGGAACTTCGGTTTGCATGCGAAAGGCCAGCTCATAATTCAGCATCCGGCTTTCGAGGAGTTCGTTGTTGGGGTGCTCTTTGGCATGCTGCTGATTAAGCCAATGCAAAGTATTGAGACTGCTTCGGACATGATTTCGATCCTTGTGGCGTGGTGGTTGCAGATTCAAAATTGGGGTCCCATTTGGCCTGAGCAAGGTGCCTCGGTAGGAGGAGGGTAAAAATCCCTGGCTCCAATTGCCTGCTCCGCCTTGTGGGGCAGCAAGCTCAGTCATGACCACGTATCCAGGTAGATTCTGGTTCACAGAACCCAGACCATAAGTCACCCACGAACCCAAGGCAGGATCCGCACCCAGTCGACTCCCTGTATTCATGTGGAAAAGGGCTTCGGGGTGGTTGAGTGATTCGGCCTGGCAGCCGCGGTAATTGCACCACTCATCAGCCACATCCGGGTGAGCGAGGTGTACCCACGGAGCAGTCATGTCCAATCCCGATTGCCCTACTTTTCTCGATGCAAACGGGCTGCCAACAAAGAACCGATACCCATTGGCCAATCCTGCGGTTCTTCGGGATTGAGTGGTATGTTTGGCCTGAAGTAATGGTTTGGGGTCAAAGGTATCCATTTGACCTGGGCCACCCTCCATAAATAGAAAAATGCAGGCCTTGGCCTTGCCTGGAAACATGGAAGGCTTGGCACCTGAGGAGCGATTGATGGCTGGCAATCCATCTTGAGCCATTAGGCTGGTCAAGGAAACTGACCCCAAGGAGGCTCCAAGCCCATACAGGAAGGCCCTGCGGGATGCGTCAAAATTTTCAGACGGAAATGAGTATGGCTTTTTCATCAACGTTCACTCAACCACTAGGAATTCGTTGGTGTTGAATAAGAGTAGACAAAGATCTGCCAACGCTCTGATGGGTGGGCTTGCCTCATTGGCTTGCAGATCGTATTGAAAATGTTCGTAAGCCGGAAGGTGTTCGTCATATTCAAACGCCTTGCCGGAAAACTCTTCGACCAGAGAACGAGTCAACTTTGTGGGGTAGGGGTTCGGCTCGGGGTGGTTAGACTGGTGG
>JALRAZ010000170.1 GCA_023257935.1 Verrucomicrobiota bacterium | reverse complement strand
CTGGGCAGGAGGAAAACTCATAGCGACCAATGCCTCGATCACTGACAATGCCTTCGGTGGCACAGTCATTGCTGAATGGGAAAAAGGCACGACTATGGACAGCCTGGGCGAGTATACTTTGGCGGGTAAACGCATGCTTTTTTTGACCGGAAGCCGCGAGGCATCTGGTTATACATCGGAGACAGCCGGTATCTATGACCTGACTGAAGAAGGCGGCCAGATGTTTCTCAATGCCGTTCGCTATCTCGCTCCAGCTCAGGAATCAAAACCAATCTCCTTTGTCGCTATCGAAAAAAGCGACCAAGGACTGTGGATTTATTATTCTGGAACCCTACAAAGTGCCCCAACTCTGGAGGGTCCTTGGAGTGATGTCACAGACAGTCAAAACCCATACCCAGCTTCAAGCATTGCCGAGAATATGCAATTTTTTAGATCAATCCCATAAACTGATAAGTCTTCATGTTGTCTTAATCATCGATCTATAGGTGCACATCGACTGGATTTGATCCGACCTGTCTGTCCAAGGCACAACGCCACCAGGCCCACAGCGGAACCTAGGCTGACAGCAAATGGAGCCCCCATTACCTTGGCCAACCATCCAGCCAGAAAATGCCCAAAGGGACTCAGGCCGATAAAACAAAAAGCGTAAGCCCCCATGACTCGGCCCCGCATGCCATCGGCCACCCAACCTTGAACCATGGTGTTGGATGTGGCGAAGAACACGATCATTCCCCATCCTGAAACCGCTAGTAGGACTCCTGCCCCAATGGGTTGTGTGGTCCATGCAAAGCAAAGGCTAGCCAACAGGAAGACAGCAAGGCCTAGGTGAGAGAGCTGCTGCCTATTCCCTCTTTCCTGCATCCATGCCAGAGTGATGGAACCACTGATTGCACCCACGCCATTGGCCGTCAAAAGCCACCCAAGGCCATCAGCGCCCACATGAAGTCTTTCCTGAACAAATACAGGCATCAGCACGAGGTAGGACATGCAACACAGGCTTACGGTTGAAACCAGGATAAAAATGGGACGCACTTGCTCGTGATCCCAGATCCATCGCACAGCAAGGCCAAGACTGGAGTCTCCATCCTTTTTGTTTTGGGCGGAGTGAGTAGCCGGCAATTTCATCACCATGTAGCCCACAATGACAGCCAAGTAGGATAATGCGTTGATCAAAAAACAAATCGGGAGGCTCACATAGCTCACTAAAAGGCCTGCCACCGCAGGGCCCACGATACGAGCAGCATTAAAAACGCTGGAATTCAGGGCGATAGCGTTGGGTAAATGGCGTTTGCCCACCATGTCGACAACAAAGCTCTGTCTAACCGGTATATCTATGGCATTGCTGACCCCCAGACAAACAGCAAGCAGGCCTATTTGCCAAAAGGCAATCTGCTCCGAAACGCTCAAGGCATACAGTAGGATTGAAAACAAGCATGCCAGGCACTGCGTTACCACTAAGATGGCTCTTTTGTTGTAACGATCCGCCATCGCGCCTCCGAGAAAGGTCAGTAGCGTGACCGGCAAGGTGTGAAGGAACCGAACCAGCCCAAGGCTCATTGGCGAACGAGTCAAAGAGTAAACAAGCCACCCCTCTGCTACCATCTGCATCCAGGTACCTGTGAGCGAAACTACCTGAGCAAAGAAGAAAATCCGATAGTTACGATGCTGCAGCGAGGCAAACATGCCTTGCTTTGTTGATTCAGAATATGGATCAGCGATCGATGGACTCGTAGCACTTACCGGGTCCTGAGGTGCCTGGCCTGGCGTGGTGCTCGCGTCATGCATCAGAAGACGGTAACCCAAACAGAGTCGTCTCAACCTGGCAACCCTAAAGGACTGAGCCACTGTCGTTGCAAGCTGGCCTGGGCTTTGATAGAAAGCTCTATGTGGGCTCACCAATCATTAACCTT
>JALRAZ010000156.1 GCA_023257935.1 Verrucomicrobiota bacterium | reverse complement strand
AGCAGGCACATAGATGCGCTCTGGGAGGGCTTCCTTCATCTTGCGCAAATCAGCTGCATCAATCGACAAATGAATCTTTTGTACGGAGTTGGGAGAGTAAAAGTCTTCAAAAGATCCTTCCATACCGACGACTTCCATCACTCCATTCATCCACACAACGCATGAGATTAGGTATCCCAGGAGAGGAGTCACCTGGAGAGGGATATGGTAAGCAGTTAGAACCGGCATGATGCTTAGATAACGCCTCCATCCTGCCTGTGATGGCACGCCTCAGGCAAAGGATAAAAACAAACGATAAAAATGTGTGGAATGTTGCCAGACCTTCAGCCCATGAGCGATTGTCCTATGGCATGAAAGCGGTCCGCGGCTGAGGAGCAGAGGCGAACCCTACCACATCTGCGGGTATGGTAAAGTCAACTTGATGGAATGGAGCCCGATCCGGGGCCTCTCCACTTTTAGAGTGTCATCATCATGTTTGGGTGTCACGATGAGAACACCATGCCTCAGCGACAATGCGGAATGCTTCTCATACGGATATGGATCGCTCTACAAGCGACCTGCCATCTCAGCGCATCGGAGGACGAAGACTTTACAACTCTTTTCAACGGCAAAGATCTTCAGGGCTGGGTGGCTGTGGGGACGACCGATGCTTTCGTGGTTCGTGATTCGGCGATTTTCTCGACTGGCGCGGGTCCCTATCCCTCCTGGCTGCGCACTGAGCAAGAATATGAGAACTTTGTGCTTCGTTTTGAATACCAGACCGAAGGCTGGTACGAAGGGGGTGTTCTCCTTCATGCTCCATGCGATGGTCCTGCTTCAAAACTGGGATTCAAAATCCATCTGCGCCATGACCAAAAGGTCTATGGCCTTCGCTCGCCAGGGGCCATCTATGATGTGGCGGCCCCCCGCAGCATTGCCAATCTTCCGTCCGGAGAGTGGAACACGTGTGAGATCACATGCGATTGGCCTCGGCTCCAAGTGACACTCAATGACAGGCTGATCCATGATATTTCCATGGATACCGAACCAGGCTTCAGAAACCGACTCCGCCGGGGCTACTTGGGGATTCAGAATATAGGTTGTCGTGCTTCTTTCAGAAACCTATACATCCGAGCGCTGCCCGATCAGGAAGAACCTTGGCAACCGCTATTCCGATCTGGCATGGAGGCCATGCAAGAACAGGGGCACTCCGACTGGCACATTGAAGACGAAGTGCTTACGGGGCAGGGCCAGGATGGCGTCGCGGAGACGCGGGCTGAATTCTCCAGCCCCTTTGAACTCCAGGTTTGGGTGAAGACCATCGTGAACGGAAATGGGGGGGTGCTTTTCAATGGTGGTCCAGGTCGGGTCGAGGTTCAGTGTTTCAATGCCCCTGACAGCACCAATCCCACCGGTAGCTTCTATGGGATCGTCCCAGCTGAGCGTGTGCTTAGTCGTGATCAGGAGTGGTTCCTGATGCATATCATTCACCGCGGACCCACTGCCGAGGTGCTTGTGAATGGTGAAAGGGTTTCTCGGACCCAAGATCTCAAGCCTCCATACCAAGGCACTATTGGTTTTCAGCATCATACGCCCGGGGGCCGCATACAGTATCGCTCTGCACGAATCAGGGCGATCGACTGACGTCGGCCTATTGGTTAACGCTCAGAGGATTTGGTGCCTTAGCCAACCACGAACAGATCCAAAGGACACCGTCTACCGAGAGGCTTCGCTTTGGATTTGTCCCCCTGGCTGTAGGAGTGATTTGATCTAAGGTATGAACGCCTCTATAAAAAGAGGATGACATTCGCGCGCTCCATCGCCCTCTGTAGTCTGAGTTTGCTACCACTTGGTTTCACAGTGTCCTTCGCTCAGGAGGTCGAGCGCATTGGTGCGCCCACACAATTCTTTGTGGATAGCGAGCGCTATCGTTTCGGGTATGCGGATATGAGCAACCCTGCCTTCTATCCCATACCCAATGAGACGATCACCCGTGATACTTACATGCAATGCCTGGAAAGCATGGATTTGGAAGCCTTGGCCTCTCATCCCAATCGCGGGGATGGCAGCCTTGTGGCCTTCATGCCGATTTTGGCGAAGTATGTGCAGTCAGGCGAAAAACGCTGGGCTGAAGCCTGTGTCGAGATGCTTAAGCAATATCACACCGCACTCAAAAAACGGGTCGAAGAAGACAAATGGATTTGGGATTTTGAGTGGCCCGCGGTTTTGTTCCCGCTCTATCGCCAGCATTTGATGGAAGGTCACTTTTTGGAGGCCGACACAACCTGGTTCAAGGATCTGGTTTTGTATTATTGCCGTAATCTGCATGTATGGGCCGAGGAGCCCATTGAGTGGCGAGGTGGATGCCACCGGTCCATGCCTGAAGGCACCATTAAATGGTTGGCTGCCACTTGGTATCCAGACATTCCCGAAGCGAAGCATTGGACTCGATACGGTCAACTCGTGTTCAACGATTTCTGGAAAGTGAAAGATGTGCCTCAAAATGATACCGGCTACATGATGGGCCCTTTACTGATGCCCCTTTTTCATGGAGACCGACTCTTGGGTGATGACCGTGTTTACAGAGATGCCGGCATGCAACAGATCTTCACTCGCATCATGATGGAAGTCACCAGTGATGGCGCTGTCAATCCCTATGGGCCCAATGGTGGCTACAACAGCACGGCTCATTTTCGAGTTTCAGTCCTGGAGCGTATTGCCGCGAAAACCGGTGATGGCCGATACCGTTATGTCGCCCATAAACTCATGAATTACTTGCGCTATCAGGCCAACAATGAACACTATTTTTCTTCCTTGCATGCGTCGCTTGCCTACCTTTTCGCCGAAGATTCCATTGCACCCGTCGAACCTGAATCCGGTTCGATTCATACGATGCGCAATGAAGCGATGCGGGTGGCACACACCGATAAAGCGCTCACAGAGAAAC
>JALRAZ010000073.1 GCA_023257935.1 Verrucomicrobiota bacterium | reverse complement strand
CTGTCACCACCTATCATTGTGACGAACACGCTGAAGCCATTTACAGCCTGCTCAAGCAATGGGTGCCAAATTATCGGTTTCGGCTGAAAGGCTTTTCCTTTTGGACTGAAAAACCTCGACCCGTGCTGCTCCAGGCCTCCTGCTTGGATTAAAATGATCCTCCATTCAGGGTAGCTGTCTCATGCTAAGCCTGTGGTACCTTACCACGTTGCTGACGGTTACGCTTTTGGCGAGCCGTTTTCTTGCGAGGCGAGGATGGGTTCCCTCGGTAAGTGGCCGTTTCTGGGCTCAGCCCCTGCTCCAGGCAGGAGGGACAAAGCTGGTATTTAGAATCGCTCATCAGTATTTCAGGATGAACAAGCATGAGTTTGTGACAGGGGTCGTGCAGGCAGTTGACAAATTCCCGGGTGGGTCGCCCACTGTGCACGCAGATGCCTGATGGTTTTTGCTCTGGATCTGCTTGGTCAGCCTGCGGTGGCTTGAGATACATGCGTTCATCGAACACAAAACAATCGCCCTGCCAGTGTTTGTCCCCGACTTCCTTCCAGTAATTCACGATGCCGCCATGGAGTTGGTAGACTTGGCTGAACCCGGCATCCTTAAACAGCACGCTTGCCTTTTCACAACGTATTCCCCCTGTGCAATACATGAGCCACTTGCGATCCTTGAGGTGTTGGTAGCTTTCGATCATCGCCGGCAAATCTCGAAAATTTTCGGTGTCAGGGCATAGGGCCCCGTTGAATTTGCCTAGATCTGTTTCATAGCGATTGCGTGTGTCGAAAAGGATGACATCTGGGTCGTTTTCGATCATTTGCCGCCACTGCTCTGGAGAAAGGTGCTCCCCACCACCTGCCAGCACATCCAGCTCATGATCGACACCCAGGGTGACCATTTCCTTTCGAGGTTTGACACTGAGTTTCTTGAAGGGATTCCCTGCATGGTCGCTGATTTTAAATTCCATGGAGGCAAAGCGGGGATCCTTGGCCATGGCCAGCTGGTAGGCGCTGGTGGATGCTGAGGATCCGGCCACGGTGCCGTTGATTCCCTCGGCGGCTACCAGGATGCGTCCCTTCAGGTTGAGTTCTTGGCATAGGAGGCGCTGATCCTTCACCAGAGCTTGGGGATCTTCAATCGGGACAAATTGGTAATAAAGCAGGACGATGGCCCTTTCCTCAGTCATGGGAAGTATCCTAACTCCCAGTCCAGATGGAATCCAGTGACATTTCCCATCCCGGACCAGGCACTTCCACCTGCAGCAAAGCCTAGAAATTATCGTGGTCCAGGCCTCAAGGAAGTTAATTTCAGTCCGTCGTGGCCGAGGGCTGGCGTGAGCGTTCCCATCTTGCCCGCTGGCGCTCAGGGAGGGTTCGATCGACTTTGACGTAATAACTGTCCTGACCAAACAAGGCTTCGATTTCGCGCTGGAGCGCCAGGCTTGGGCTCATCGCGTATTTTTCGTGACATTCCATGAAGGCAATCTGCCCGTCAGGTTTGATGAAGCAGAAAAAGAGAGGGCAGCCACCAGGGTGCTGCTGGACGAGTGCCATCACCGCATCGAGCTGTTCGCCGGTGAGTTTGTCCATCGGCACTCGCAGATGAATTTGTTGGGTGTATTTTCCTGGTGCTTGCTCCAGATCAAAAATCTCTTGGGGGAAAATCTTGGGTCGGTCCTCACTGTTGTTGACCTCGCCAACCACCATGATGGGACGGTTGGCTTCGAAGAGATGACGGTGCTTGTCATACTGCTCATTCATGCAGAGGATTTGAAGTTGTCCCTCCAAATCTTCCAGGGTGAGCATGGCGTAAGGCTTGCCCGATTTCTTGGAGAATCCCTGGGTCATGGCAGCAATCATACCCCCCACTCGCGTCATGCTGCGATCCGGGAGGGAGGCAATGGAGACAGTGGAACCCAGCCCGTAATGACGGAGAATTGATTCAAAGGGATTGAGGGGATGCCCTGAGACATAGAAACCCAGGAGTTCCTTTTCAGCGGCCAAGCGTTCTGCTTGCGGCCAGTCTTCCACCCGATCATTGTCCGTGATCTCGACATGCTCAGCAGAATCCATTTCCCCAAACAGGGAGGTCTGCCCCTTGGATCGATCCGAAGCGATGCTTGAAGCCCGGGAGAGAGCCTTGTCAACGAGGCCAAATAGTGTGGCCCGGTTTTCACCCAGTCCGTCGCAAGCGCCAGACTTGATCAACGCCTCGAGCATTTTTCTGTTGAGGGTGCGTCCATCGACTTTCAGGCATAAATCATAGAGGGAGGAGAATTTGCCATCCTTGTCTCTGGCTTCCAGCAGTTGTGCGACGGCCGCCTCGCCAACGCCCTTGATGGCGGCCAGCCCGAAGCGAATGACTTTGCCTTCCTGGGCTGGAGCAAAAACAACCCGGCTTTCGTTGATATCAGGTGGGAGGACATCGACATTCAGTTGCCTGGCCTCTTCGATCAGGATCGAAAGCTTGGCCGTGTCACTCATGTCGTTGGTCATCATGGCTGCCAGGAATTCGACCGTGTGGTTGGCCTTGAGGTAGGCAGTCTGGTAGGCCACCACGGCATAGGCTGCTGCATGCGATTTGTTGAAGCCGTAGCCGGCGAATTTCTCCAGCAGGTCAAAGACCTCATTGGCCTTGGCAGCTGGGATTTGATTGAGCTTGGCACAGCCATCCACAAACAGCTTGCGGTGCTCTTGCATCACCTCGACTTTTTTCTTTCCCATCGCCCGCCTCAGCAGGTCAGCACCTCCCAGGGTGTAGCCTGCCAGGATCTGAGCCGCTTGCATGACCTGCTCTTGATAGATCATGATGCCATAGGTTTCCTCACAAATGGGTTTGAGCAGGGGGTGGGGGTATTCAATCTCGACCTCGCCGTGTCGACGGCGGATGAAATCTGGTATCAGATCCATGGGGCCTGGCCGATAAAGAGACACCAGAGCGGTGATGTGCTCCACGGAGGCAATCTGGAATTTTCGACATAAATCTCGCATCCCTCCTGATTCCAGCTGGAAGACCCCGACGGTGTTTCCCTTGTTCAGCAGCTCGTAGGTCGGCCCGTCATCCAGGGGCAAGCGGTCCATGTCCATGGTCACACCCTTGGTCAATTGAATCATCTCACAGCAATTGCGGATGACTGACAGGGTTTTGAGCCCAAGGAAATCCATCTTGAGCAGCCCAAGATCCCCCACCGGATTCATGGCATATTGGGTCACCGTGCCCCCGTTTTCATCCTGCTTGAGCGGGAGGACATTGTAGAGGGGTTCAGCTCCAATCACCACCCCAGCTGCATGAACCGAGCAGTTACGGGTCACATCCTCCAGGATGAACGCGGTATCGATGAGTTCCCGAGTGACTTCTTCACTTTCGTAGGCGTTTTTGAGGTCCGGTGATTTTTCAAGGGACTTGGCCAGCGTGATTTTCAGGTCGTTGGGAACCATCTTGGCCAAACGGTCCACCTCCCCATAGCTCAAGCCCATCACCCGTCCGACGTCTCGAATCACCGACTTGGCTCCCATCGTGCCAAAGGTGCCTATTTGGGCGACGCATTCACGGCCATATTTCTCACGGGTATATTCGATGACATCAGCGCGTCGGTCGTCGGCAAAGTCGATGTCGATATCGGGTGGGTTGACGCGCTCGGGGTTGAGGAAACGTTCAAAAAGCAATCCATAGCGAATGGGGTCGACATTGCTGATTTCCAGCAGGTAAGTGACCAGCGACCCTGCGGCCGAACCTCTGGCAACGCAGGAGATACCCTTCTCTCTGCCGTACTGAACAAAGTCACCCACAATGAGGAAGTAGCTGACAAAACCCATTTGCTCGATCACGCCCATCTCGACTTCCAGACGATCGAGCAAGATCTTCACCGCCTCGGCAATCCGGGTGTCTTCCATGGCGTGGCTTGGGTCTAGGGGCGGCTCTGGAGCATCCTGGGTCCAGCCCTCCAGGCCAGGGAGAAGACTGGGGTCCTCAACGCGCTGGACACGGTATTGCTCGCCATCCACTTCCACATCCAGGCGGTAGCGCTTGTAGAGCCCCCTGCCCAGCAGATAGCGCAAATACCCTTCTCGGGTGTAGGTTTCGGGGGGGTCAAAAACCGGATAGTGTAACTCACCAAAATTGATTTCGAGGTCACATTTTTCGGCTACTGCCAGGGTGTTGCTGACTGCCTGGGGAACCTCCTTGAACAACGTTGCCATCTCCTGAGCACTACGCAGGTAGAATTGCTCCGGGACATAGGACATGCGCTTGGTGTCATTCAGGTGGGATTGGGTGCCGATGCAGATCAGAGAATCGTGAGCATGAGAGTGTTCCTTCTTGATGTAGTGAACATCGTTAGTGGCAACCAGATTGAGGTTGAACTCACTGGCCCACTCAATCAGGTGACGGTTGACCAGTTGCTGCTCGGGTATGCCATGGTTCTGCAATTCCAGGTAGAAGTTCTCCTCCCCAAATACCTGTCGAAACCAATCCACCGCATCGCGGGCCTGGGGTAGTTTGTCATGATGAATCAGGGCTGGGATTTCGCTGGCAAGGCACCCGGATAGGGCAATCAAGCCTTCTTTGTGTGCCTCGAGGATCTCCTTGTCGATTCGAGGTTTGTAATAATAACCCTCAAGGTGAGCGTCGGAAACCAACCTCACCAGATTCTTATAGCCAGTCTGATCCTTTGCCAGGAGCACCAGGTGGTTGTAGACTTCCTTGCCCCCAATGCTGGACTTCTTTTCCAGGCGACTTCCCGGAGCCACATAGACTTCACACCCGATAATAGGCTTGATCCCCGCCTTCCTGGCGGCCTGATAAAACTCGATTGCCCCATACATGACACCATGGTCGGTCATGGCCATAGCTGGGAACTCCAGGGCTTTGGCATGCTCCATGAGGCGATCGACCTTGCAGGCTGCATCCAACAAGGAGAATTCGGTATGAAGATGTAAGTGGACAAACTCGGCCTTCCCCATGGCTTGACTATAGATCCATGGCTGGCTGGCCCAAAGTTCAAAAAGAGCTTTTGCACCCTTGGAGTTGGCTCAAGGGTCAAGCGGGGCATCGGGTGAAGGGCTTTTTGTAGCGCTCATCCTCTTCTGGCCTCTAATTGAAGCTGTCAAGGGGATCAACTTGGATGCCGGATTGGTTGGGATGATTGGGGCTGGCTACGGTGGGTATCCTCTTGCCCCTTGGTCATGGCTCTGGGCATGATTAACGAGCCTTATTTCAAAGCCATATGCCTTGTTCATGCCAGATCACGCCTGCCGATAAGACAGACCACGCCAGCATCCCAGCCCTGGTCTGCTGGGTGAGCGGATACTTCAGGCAGTTCGCCATCTTAGGGCTAGGGATCATGCTAGCCCAAGCATTGGGATATGCTCAGACGCCTGCGATGGAAGGGGAGCAGGTGCTTGATTTGCTTGAGGAACAGTTGGCGCATCCACCTCAGCCTGAAACGGTTTATACTTTTCTCAGACGCTCTGTCATCACCACACTCAAAGCCAACGGTGAGCCAGGGAAGGTAGTCCATAAAACCCATCGCGCCTTCACTGATGGTCGGGATCAGGTCCTGCTCGAACTGGATGGCCAGCCCGCAAGCCTGGCCGACCGCAAGGCTGATCGCCTGCATAATCTCGAGCGCCAACAACGCTACCTACATCGCCAAGGCGAGGAGGCCGCTCCGGCTCAAAGCCAATTGATGCAAGAAAACATGCGACGTTTTCGGCACAAGTTTCGAGCCGAAATGGAGGGGCTGGAGTCCTGTAGAGAGCGAGATACCTACGCCTTACGGCTGCAACCTCGAGAAGAGGTCATTCTGGAACACAAGGGAGTCAACCGCTTGATGGATGCCATGGAAGCCAGGCTCTGGGTGGATGTGCAGACTCATGCACCGGTCCGGGTAAGCACCCGCCTGGTCCACCCGGTTTCTTTTCTTGGAGGGCTCCTTGGGCTTGTGCGTCATATCGAACTGAGCGTAGACCAGCAACCTATCGCTCCTGGATTGTGGGTCGACGAAGTGATCACTGCTGAATTCGATCTACGGCTGTTGTTCAAAAATATCCACTTTCGAATTGAGAGTCGCTCCGAGGCGTTTGAACCTTGGGTGCCTCATGCCGAGGGCGCCAACTCAACTCAGCAGGATGGGGTTGAGCCTAAGTGATGGGCCCAGTAAGATGCAGCAGCTGATGCGTTATTTCGACCACAACGCGACCACGGGGCTTGATCCTCAAGTTCTTGAGGCCATGTTGCCTTTTCTCCAGACACATTGGGCCAATCCATCCAGTGCCTATCAGTTTGCCCGGCCAGTCAAGCGGGCGCTTGCCGAGGCGAGGGCTCAGGTGGCTGGCCTCCTTCAGGCTCAGCCCGAGGAAATTCTCTTTACCGGTTGTGGCACAGAAAGCATCAACACCGCCCTAAACCTGGCTGCCCAGCTCGGGCCGGATCGTCGTCATTTGGTTCTGTCTGAGGTGGAACATGATGCCAACCGGCGCTATGCCCAATACCTCGAGCGCCAAGGCTGGGAAGTCACCTGGCTCGGAGTCGATGCGCAAGGCCTTTTGCGAGCAGAGCAAGTCAGGGAAGTGCTGCGTCCGGACACTGCCATGGTCTCCATCATGTGGGCCAATAATGAAACCGGTGTCCTGTTCCCGATGCAGGCTATCGCTGAGGTCTGTCAGCAACAGGGGGTGCTGCTTCATACCGATGCTGTCCAGGCAGCGGGCAAGGTAGAGATCGACCTTAGGTTGGTCCCAGCAGATCTCCTCTCCCTTTCCGCGCATAAGATGCATGCGCCCAAGGGTGTCGGGGCCCTTTTTGTTCGCCAGGGGACGCCGTTTGATTCGTATCTTCTTGGGGGTGGTCAGGAAGGCGGTCGTCGGGCTGGCACCCAGAACATACCGGGTATTGTGGCCATGGGCTGCGCGGCTCAGCTGGCACAGAGTCGACTTTTGCAGACCGGTTGCATCCGAGAACTGCGGGATCACCTTGAGCTGGGACTCCGCAAGCAGATAGAAGGTATGCTGATAAATGGCCATCCCACGCAGCGACTGCCCAACACCTCCAACATGGCCTTTGAAGGCATTGAAGGCGAAGCCTTGTTGCTTCAACTTGATCGAGTGGGTGTGGCCGCCTCCAGTGGATCTGCCTGCAGCACGGGTTCGCTGGAACCCTCGCATGTCCTCAGAGCCATGGGCTTGTCAGCCAGGCAAGCCTTGTCCAGTATACGCCTGAGTCTGGGACACGTGACCACCCGTGAAGATATCGATTATCTGCTGGAACACCTTCCCAGTCTGGTGGCTCGGCTTCGGGGCCAGACACCATTCAAACCTGAATCCAAATCAATCGCATCGCATGGACCCCTTACTTAAATTGCTCCGAGAAAACGCCTCCTATCGGCCTGAACAACTTGCCAAGTTACTGGATATGGAAGTGCTCGAGGTCGAGCGTCGCATCAAGGCTTACGAAGAGGATCGCACCATCGTCGGGTATCTGACTCTGATCAATGAAGAAAAGACGGATGCCGGCCGCGTCCGTGCGGTGATCGAGGTCAAGCTGACTCCCGAAAGAGAGGGCGGTTTCAATCATTTGGCCTCTCGCATTGCCCGGCATCGCGAAGTCACTGCCTGTTACCTCATGTCGGGTTCCTATGATCTGCTCGCCTTTGTGGAGGGAGAATCGTTGCGAGAAGTTGCCAACTTTGTTTCAGAGAAACTCTCCACATTGCAAGGCGTGGTTTCTACCTCCACCCATTTCATGCTCAAACCTTACAAGGAGCATGGGCACCTGCTCGCTGCCGAAGAGCCAAGCCAAAGGTTGAAGATCGCACCCTGACCAGGCTTTAAGCCTACTGGCCGGACTGGGTATGCTCTTTTTTGGGTGGCTCAGTCCACATTGATCTCTTGGCGGATATCGAATTTTTCAATCCGCTTGCGCAGTGTGGCTCGGGTCATGCCCAGCAGCCTGGCTGCCTTGACTTGATTGCCCTGTACTTCTCGCAGCGCCTGACGAACCAGCTCCCTCTCCACCATGGGCATGAGGGGCAGTTCGGGATGATGCCTGGCCCAGTGAAAGAGCGACTTTAGCATGGCGTCGATATCGTCCGAAGCGGGGTTTGAGCTTGGGTCCACTCCAGATTCTCCAGGGGCTATAGCCGTGTCGCGGCTTGCCTCACGTTGCAGGTTCTCTTTACCAAGACGAGTCGATGACTGGGCGGCAGGCCCTGTCACTTCGCTTGGCAGGTCGCTACCCAGGATGATGTCCCCCTTGGAAACGACAAAGGCCCGCTGCATGACATTTTCCAGCTCCCGCACATTGCCGGGCCATCGATACCCCTGCAGCGCCAGCAACGCATCTTGATGAATGGATTTTTCAGGCTGTTTGTAAATCCGCGAAAACTTTCTTAGGAAATAGTGCACCAACAGAGGGATATCCTTCCCGCGTTCACGAAGCGGTGGCAGTTCGATACGCACCACGTTGAGTCGGTAGAAGAGGTCCTCACGAAATTGCTTGCTGGCGACCGCTTTTTCCAGGGGCTGATTGGTCGCCGCGATGACTCTGACATCGACCTCGACAGGTTTGTTGCTTCCGAGTCGCTCAAAGGTTCCGGACTGAAGCACGCGCAGCATCTTGGTCTGGGTAGGCAGCGACATGTCACCGATTTCGTCCAGAAACAAGGTCCCATGGTGGGATTGTTCAAACTTGCCAACCCGCGTCTGGGTAGCTCCGGTAAAACTGCCTTTTTCATGACCGAAAAGTTCACTCTCAAGCAGGCTTTCAGGGATGGCGGCACAGTTGATAGCCAGGAATGAGTGTTCTGATCTTGGGCTATGTTGATAGATGGCGCGGGCAACCAGCTCCTTGCCGGTGCCGCTTTCCCCGGTAATCAGGACCGTGGCATCGGAACTGGCGACCTGGCCAATGAGCTTGAACACCTCCTGCATGGGCTCGCTGCGGCCAATGATCCCCAGTTCATCGTCCAGTGATGCGGTATCATTTTCAAAGCTGACGGGTTTGGTCATATCCCGGGACGCCTTGAGTGCTTGGAAAATGAGTTTTTGCAGTTTGGGGATATCGAATGGTTTGAGGACGTAATCGTAGGCCCCTAGTTTCATGGCCTCGATGGCAGTCTGGGTAGCACCATAGGCGGTCATCAGAATCACCGGCGTCCTGGTATCGAACTGCCGGATGGCTTCCAGGGTCTGCAGGCCGCTCATGCCATTCATGCGGATATCCATGATGACCACATTGGGCTGAAATTCTTTGAGCAGGCTCAAGCCCTCCTCGCCACTAGAGGCCATGCGCATCTCCAGATCGGGCATGTCAAACAGGCGTTTGAAGGCGTAGCGCACGTCGGTTTCGTCATCAATGACCAACAGTTTATCCATATTTCCAGTATTACAAATGAGTTGTCTCTATCAGGAGGGCTATCCCCTCTTGGATCAAATTTCAGTGCCTGCCACTGGTTCTGGTGACTCACCTGTGGTAGAATCTTTTCATTGGCGCATGAGTCACTGAGAAAATATCATGTCGGCTTAGAACCTTTTTTTGAGGCTCCGCATCGGATCCAATGGAGCCCAAGGAATGGGTCATCAGTTTCCTGCTTTCTAAATCATGCATAGCAAACCATTCAGAGCCTGCCATAGGCCGATGTTTGCCCGCTTCGGTTTCACCTTGATTGAACTGTTGGTGGTCATAGCCATCATAGCCATCCTGGCCGGATTGTTGCTCCCCGCGCTGAGCACCGCCAAGCAGAAAGCCCATGCCATAAAGTGCCTGGGCAATCATCGGCAACTGACCTATGGGTGGATGCTTTATGCTGACGACAACGAGGGCAAAATCACCGCTGCGAGTGACCCTCGGGATGCAGGAGGACCCGAGCCTCTCAAACCAGCCTGGGTGCGTGGTTTGATGGATTTTGATCCAAGCAACCGGTCCAACTGGGATGTGCGGCAGGACATCCAGCAAAGCGCACTTTGGGATTATGTTCAATCTTCAGAAATATTCAAGTGTCCCGCTGACAAAAGTCAGATCGTGGTCGACGGGCAACCTTTGCCCCGTGTGCGTTCCATGGCCATGAACGTGCATTGCGGTGCCTGGGGGGAAGGTGAAAAAACTTACTGGTTCGGTTATCGCGTTTATCAGCAGCTTTCGGATTTTATCGATCCAGGCCCTTCCTCAACCTTCCTCTTTCTCGATGTGCGCGAGGATGCGGTTAATTATGGAAACTTCCTGGTAAGTATGCGGGGTTATCCGGATTCACCCGAACAGATTTTGATTTTTGATTTTCCTGCCTCCTATCACAACAAGGCGGCAACCCTCTCATTTGTGGATGGGCATTCAGAGATCAAGAAATGGCAGCATCCCGACACCATGCCGCCTCTGGTTAAAGGTGGCCTCTTACCCCAGATCGCCAACATGCCGGAGACAATCAGCTCACCTGGTAATCCGGACATTCGCTGGCTACAGGATCACAACACACGATTGCCTTGATCGGTTTTCGGCGGTTTGGCCTGATCAGGAGCAAGCCTTGCCAAATGCCATGAATCGGTCAATAGTTCAGCCTTTGCTCCATGGCGAGGCAAGACCATCAATCCATACAGGCCTTTAAGGGCAAGGCTTTTCTGCCTGCCCTCACCGTTTACGATTACCCCACCACACGCCTGCTTGATGAGGTCGGCATCCCCTTGCTGTTGGTGGGTGATTCGCTGGGCATGGTCGTGCTCGGTTATCCAGACACGACCCATGTGAGCATGGCGGATATGTTGCATCATGTGCAGGCTGCCTCCCGAGCCAAGCCCAACGGATTGCTGGTGGCTGATCTGCCCTACCGCAGTTATGAGACCCCCGCCCAGGCTCTGGAAAATGCCAGGCTTTTTCGGGATGCTGGGGCTGATGCGGTCAAACTTGAAGGCGGTGAGGAAGTGGCCCAGCAGATTGAGGCCATTCTAGATGAAGGCATTGCCTGCATTGGGCATCTAGGCATGCTGCCCCAGCGTATCGCCGAAGAAGGGACTTATCGGATCAAGGGGCGGAGCGATGAGGAACGGGAGCGGTTGTTGCGTGATGCCAGCCTCTTGGACAACCTGGGGGTGACAGCCATGGTGCTGGAGCTGGTTCAGCCCGCTCTGGCGACTGAGATCACCCGCCGAGTCCTCACACCGACCATTGGCATCGGTTCAGGGACCGGCTGTGATGGACAAATCCTGGTCACCCATGATTTGATCGGCGCCTTCCCTTGGTTCCGGCCAGGCTTCGTCTCCCCAAAGCTGGATAGCGCCTCCCTCATTCAGGGGGCAGTCAAGGGTTGGCGGCAGGAACAATCCCGGATTTATCAGACTTTCCTTGCCCAGGATCCATCGCCAGACTCAGCTTAATCAGCCCTCAGGAACCACTCTCTCATGCAGAACGATCGATTGACTCATATTGATGCCCAGGGCGAAGCGGCCATGGTGGATGTGTCCACCAAGCCTGCCTGCCTACGAGAAGCCATTGCCGAAGGGATGATCCTGATGCAGGCCAAAACCTTGGAAGCCATTGAGTCCAACCAGGTAGCCAAGGGGAATGTCATGGCAACCGCACGGCTTGCTGGTATCATGGCAGCCAAGAAAACCGGAGAGCTGATTCCGCTGTGCCATCCCTTACCCATCACGCATTGTGAGGTGGCCCTAGAGATCCCGCCCTCCCGCGATCGAGTCTGTATCCGAGCCTCGGCTCGCATCCTGGCTTCAACTGGGGTGGAAATGGAGGCCCTGACCGCTGTTTCAGTGGCTGCTCTGACCTTGTATGACATGTGCAAGGCTTTGGATAAGTCCATGGTTGTGGGTGAGATCAGACTGGTGACTAAAACCAAGACGGCGATTGCCTGAGCCTTGCGTTCCTGGCGATTGCTTCAGGGTTGCCTTTTCTCGCTAGGGAGGCGAGTCTGTTTGACCAAACCCATGAAAGCCTATCCCTGCTCCCATTCCATGCCCAAGTGGCTGATTCCATGTCTCATCTTGTGCCTGCAGCCCTGGATTTCTGCGGCAGAACCCCTTCGATGGCTGTCCTTCAAAGGGCAACCTGGCCCAGGCAATGGGAAAAAAATCGTTCTTATCAGCGGTGATGAAGAATATCGCTCGGAGGAAAGCTGCCCCATGCTGGCCAAGCTGCTGAGCCAGCGTCATGGATTTGATTGCACCGTGCTTTTTTCCACCGACCCGGAAGAGGGCTATATCGATCCTAACAACCAGCAGAGCCTGCCTGGTCTCGAGGCTCTTGAAACCGCCGATCTGATGATCATCGGTACGCGATTTCGCCAGCTCAATGAGGGTCAATATCAACACTTGGCAAACTTCTTGAACCGAGGCCTACCGGTGATGGGTTTTCGCACCGCGACCCATGCCTTCCAAGGCAGTGGAAGCACAGGAGACTTTAAGTGGTCCGCTTTCGGGCTTAAGATCTTGGGGGAGACCTGGATCAATCATCATGGTCGGCACAAGGCGCAGGGAACCCGTTCAGTGGTCCAAGCCGAGCATGCGAGCCATCCCATCCTGCGGGGCGTGGGGAGTATTTTTGCGCCATCCGATGTCTATGGTATCCGAAACCTTGACCCAGCCGAGGCCACCATCCTCCTGCGGGGCGGGGTGACCCGCTCACTCGAAGAGTTTTCCCCTTTTGTGGAGGGTGAAAAAAATGATCCCATGATGCCCCTGGCATGGTTGCGTGCCTATGAATCCCCCAATAAACAGGCCAAGGGAAAGGCTTTCTGTACGACGCTGGGAGCTTCTGTGGACATGCTTGATGCCGACTTGCGACGCCTGATGATCAATGCCGCCTATCATTTGACTGGGCTCGAAGTGCCCGAGCGTGCTGAGGTCGCTTTTGTGGATGATTTCTCACCGACATTCTATGGCTTCAACAATGACGAAGGCTATTACCCCAAAAGGCAACTCATGATCAAGGACTTCGAGCTTGGAAGCAGTGCCTCCACTGGGCTGGCTCGTCCAGAATCGGTGCCCTCTCAATGGCGTCCAACCAGTCCTTTCTGAAACGGGCTCAGGAGTTGATCGGGTTTCTATCCACCGCAATCCCTCCAAATTGATTTCGAGCAAGCCTGGAGCCGTTTGGGCTACATGTCGGCCTCAAGTTGTCCCTCTTGTCTCCCGTGCATCCTGTGCTTTGAGCTGCACGAGGGTAGCGCCCCAACCGCCATGCCATGAGGGCGCCAGATCAAAGGAGGCCACGATGGGGAGTTTTTCCAGCAACCGATGAACCCCTTCGCGCAGTTGTCCGGTTCCCTTACCATGGATCAGGCGCACCTGAAGCAGGCCCTTGACTTGGCATGCCTCGAGGTAATCGGGGATCAGCTCCTTGATGTCTCTGGGGCGGAAAGTGTGCAGATCAAGTTCTCCGTCTACTGGCAGGGGGATGGCATCTTCAGGTTCCATGAGGGGCAATGCTTAAAGGAAATGTGCCAGGCGGATGACCTTTTGCCAAGGCATCGAAGGTAGGTCCCAATTGGTTTTCGATTGGAGCATGCGCTCAGAGATATGATTCCATTGATTTGCTAAGTGTCTTACTTTCATGTTTAATATTTCTAGTTTTGGCGCATTTTTCCATTCAGCTCTACCTCGCGCAGGCGGGTCCTACTCTCCTTGACGATTTTCCAAGTTTATTGGTCTATCAAGGCACCGGGCTGTTGAGTGTGCTCCTGGTGCTTGGCCTGCTTTGGGCCATGGTTGCCATGCTTGGGGCTCTTTTCCAGCGGTTGAACTTGCCGGATCCGATGCCCCTCCAAAGCTCAGCGAAGTCGGCTACCCACAAAGTTTCAGCGGGGGGAAAGGGAGATGTGTTGCAGGACCCTGAGCTGGTAGCTGTGGTCGCTGCAGCCCTTCACACGGTCATCCAAGGTCCCTTTCAGATCCGTTCCATCCGCCCAACTGACCCAAGCGCATCCACCGAGCCTGAACGATGATAAAAAAACTCCGTGTTACCCTCGATGGTAAGGCCTATGAGGTCACCGTGGAATGCTTGGAGCCAAGCGACCTTTCCCCTGGTCAGCAGGGGGCCGATTCCGCAGTCGCCCCATCTGGAGATTCAACCCAAACCCACCTTCCCTTACCCAGTCCTTTGGCTGGTAAGGTTGTCAGCCTTTCGGTTGAGCCAGGAACCATGGTTCAGGAAGGGGATGAGCTCCTGATTCTGGAGGCGATGAAAATGAATACGCATTTTCGGGCGCCTCAGGCAGGCACCGTTGGCGAGGTGCTGGTCAGGCCTGGTGATCAGATCGAAGAAGGACAAACCCTCCTCATGCTTAAACCCTGAAGGCATCAAGCTGTCTCCATCCATGTCCAGACAAGCCCCATAAAGGAATATGATTCAAAGTATGACTCAGTTTTTTGAGCTGACGGGCTTTGCGTCCTTGAGCTGGCAAATGATGGCCATGTGGTTGGTGGTTCTGCTGCTGTTTTACCTAGCGATTTATCGACGTTTTGAGCCTCTTTTGCTCGTGCCCATTGCTTTTGGAGCGCTGGTGGCCAACTTGCCAACTCGGGGCATCATCACCTTTGACCAGCAGCCAGGCTCATCGCATGCCTCAGGTGTGATACACGTTGAGGCTACGGTGGTGAGCCAGGCAGCTGCTCAAGAGGATGATGCCAATATCCCGCAGTCGGTGACCATTCATCGCATTGAGGGGGGGCTTTTTGACATCCTCACCCAAGGTGTGAAAATGGAACTTTTTCCGCCACTGATCTTTCTGGGAGTTGGCGCCCTGACCGACTTTGGCCCGCTGATTGCCAACCCCAGGGTTCTCTTGCTCGGAGCGGCTGCTCAGCTAGGGGTTTTCTTCACTTTTCTAGGGGCTTCAGTCCTTGGGTTTAATCCCATGCAGGCTGCTTCGATCGGCATCATTGGTGGCGCTGATGGGCCAACGGCCATCTTCACGAGCAATAAGTTGGCTCCCGAGTTGTTGGGCCCTATTGCTGTGGCTGCTTACAGTTACATGGCGCTTGTCCCACTGATTCAGCCTCCCATCATGAGGTGGTTGACGACTCACAAGGAGCGACAAATTCGGATGCATTCATTGCGCCAGGTCAGTCGGCTGGAGAAAATCTCCTTCTCTCTGATGGTGACCATCGTTTGCGTGTTGATTGTGCCCGATGCCTCGCCACTGATTGTCATGCTCATGCTCGGTAACCTCCTGCGCGAGTGTGGAGTCACCGAGCGGCTTCTGCATGCGGCTCAAAATGAGATCATCAACGTCGTGACCATTTTTTTGGGAGTCAGTGTTGGGATCACCATGAGGGGGGAAGCATTCCTGAAGATGGAAACACTTAAGATCATTCTCCTCGGAGTCATAGCGTTTTCGATATCCACAGCAGGAGGCATCCTCATGGCCAAGCTCATGAACAAGCTTTCTCGCAGTCACCCCATCAATCCAATCATCGGGGCAGCTGGGGTTTCAGCCGTGCCCATGGCAGCCCGCGTTGCGCATGTCGAAGGGCAGAAATATGACGACGGAAACTACCTGCTGATGCATGCCATGGGGCCCAATGTGGCAGGGGTGATTGGGTCAGCTGTGGTCGCTGGCTACTTCATTGCCACCCTAGCCCAATAAGGATCCATCTCAGGATCAGCTCACGCACCCTCCCGGCGCACTTGCTCCTTCTTTGACTCCAACTCATCCAAGAGTACTTTCTTCTCAGTCGCTAATTGCATCTTGAGGGAATCATGGGTCTCAAGATCACCAGATTGAAGGGCCTTGTCCATTTCGCCCTTAAGGAATAGTTCCTTTTCTGCGGCCTTGGCGGCATACCTGGAGTCCAGGTCCGAAAGTTGTTCCTTCTGAGCCTGGCTCAGTTGTGCCATGGGGCTGTCCCGATTGAGGCGTTCCATGGCGAGTTCGTAAGCTGATTTCATGGGAGTCACACTTAGCTGATCGAGATTCAAACTCAAGGCTATAAGCGACAAAAAAAGTCACCTTCCTCTCGAGAGGAAGGTGACTTGAAAGCACAGGGTGCCTCGCCTTGCGATTAGATGAACTCGTTGATGAGGTTTTCCAGGTATTCCTGACGACCGCTTTGGTTGGCTGCGATCTTGCTTTTCCCAAGGATGTATTTTTCCAGGTCTCGGAAGCTGGACTTACCTGCCTCAATCTTGGCACCTACGCCGCTATCCCATGAACTGTAGCGATCTTCAACGAAGGCGTTGAGTCGACCATCAGCCCGGATGGCAGCCGCAATCCTCAGACCGCGTGCGAACGCATCCATGCCTCCGATGTGGGCATGGAACAGGTCTACGGGCTCGAAGCTCTCCCTGCGCACCTTCGCATCGAAATTGACACCACCAGGTGCCAGGCCGCCGTGGTTGAGGATGGAGAGCATGCATTGGGTGGTGAGATAAATGTCAGTCGGGAACTGATCGGTATCCCAGCCAAGCATGACATCCCCCGTGTTCGCATCGATGCTGCCCAGCGCCCCGGCTGCCGAGGCGACCTCCAACTCATGCTGCATGGTATGACCGGCCAGAGTTGCATGGTTGGTTTCGAGGTTCAGCTTGAAATGATCCATCAGGTCATATTGGCGCAAGAAGTTCAGGCAGGCTGCTGCGTCCGAATCATACTGATGCTTGGTGGGTTCCTTGGGCTTGGGTTCGATGTAGAATTGTCCCTTGAACCCAATCTTCTTCTTGTGTTCCACAGCCATGTGAAGAAAAGCCCCGAGATGGTCCATCTCCCGCTTCAGCTGAGTATTCCAGAGTGTGGAGTAACCCTCTCGGCCACCCCAGAAGGTATAGCCTTCACCACCTAGCTGCTTGGTTACCTCCATGGCTTTCTTGACCTGAGCTGCGGCGTAAGCAAACACATCGGCATTGCAGCTTGTGGCTGCTCCATGCATGTAGCGGGGATGGGCAAACAGGCAGGCTGTCCCCCAAAGTAACTTGATGCCGGTGCGATCCTGTTCTTCCTTCAACACCTTGGCGACGGCATCGAGGCTGCGATTGCTTGCGGCCAGGCTCGAGCCTTCGGGAGCGACATCACGATCATGGAAGGCGTAATAGGGAGCCCCGAGCTTTTCCATGAATTCAAACGCAACCCTTGCCCGATTCTGTGCGTTTTTGACCGAGTCGGTGCCATCATCCCAAGGTCGCAGAGCCGTGCCCACACCAAATGGATCGGCCAGCGGGTTTCTGAAGGTATGCCAGTAGACGACGGAGAACCGCAGATGGTCCTTCATGGTCTTACCCTCGATTTTCTCGTCTTCGTTATAGTATTTGAAGGCTAGCGGATTGCGAGACTGAGGTCCTTCGTAAGCGATCTTCTTGATCCTTGGGAAAGCTTCCTTTGTTTTCTTTGGCATACGAAATAGTTGGTGTTAAACTGGTTGTGATTTTTAACGATGTGTTTTCGAGCGGGACGTAAACCGCCTCATCTTAATGATATGAAGGGTTTGTCAAG